>NZ_JAHGAH010000699.1:0-557 GCF_030248475.1 Vibrio sp. D173a | reverse complement strand
ATAAATTCTTCCATAAATGAGCGTGTCGTCATCAGGGAGAGGGGTTAGTTATTGGTTCTACTATTGAAATTTGCGGTTATGGACACTATTTAATAACTATTCGCATGTAATTATGAGTCGATTGAACTCAATACTGTAAGACGACCTGATTACAATAAGACGCAAGTCTCCAAGCCAAAGGAATGTTTATATGTCTAACCCGCTATTAACCTTCACGGACCTACCACCGTTTTCACAGATCACCCCTGCGCACGTTAAGCCAGCGGTAGAGCAAGTGATTGAAGAGTGTCGCAATAAGATAGAACAAGTACTTGAAGGTAATACCTCACCAAGCTGGGATAACCTAGTGGCTCCAATTGAAGAGGTGGACGACCGCCTTAGCCGCATTTGGTCACCAGTGAGCCATATGAACTCAGTCGTGAACAGCGATGAACTGCGTGAAGCTTACGAGAGCTGCCTGCCGCTACTTTCTGAGTACGGTACTTGGGTTGGTCAACACAAAGGCTTGTTTGAGGCATATAAAGCGATCAAGGCGAGCGATGAATTTGCATCACTGA
>NZ_JAHGAH010000698.1:0-638 GCF_030248475.1 Vibrio sp. D173a | reverse complement strand
CTGTTCGCTTGAGCCAGTAATGGGGTGCCTAGTGTTGTAGCGACGCATAAGCAAGCGATTGAGCGAGCGCGTTTAAACATATTAGTCAGTAATACTCCGTTTCTTCTGACAGTAAGACAAGAGCAACACGAAATGGTTCTTTATCTGATCTCACCTTTGTTTAAGTACGTGCGTTAAACTAAAGGTTGCGGAATGAAAGATGGCACGTTTTCAAAAACAGATTACAATACGACCCTTATAATAAGCATCGAGCTAGATAATGAAACCAAATATTCTAGATTTACGCCAAGAGCGCTGCCCAATGGCGTTATTATTAGCCAAGCGTCACAGTGTTAAGTTAGAAAATGGTCAGTCCTTGCTGATACATATTGCTGATCAGAGCTCAATGACCGATATTGTAAGCTTTTTATCCAAGCAAGCTTTTACCGTTGAAGTAGAACCTTGTTCTGGTCATCACCAAATCCAAGTTACAAAAAAGGAATTGCAATCACATGCTTGAAATGATGAATCGTTGGTACAAGCGACGTTTTTCTGATCCACATGCAGTCAGTTTGGTGGCCATCATTTTATTTGGTTTTATCACCATCTATTTTTTCGGTCATTTGATCGCGCCTTTGCTGGTGGCGATTGTGCTTGCC
>NZ_JAHGAH010000697.1:0-855 GCF_030248475.1 Vibrio sp. D173a | reverse complement strand
TCGCTGGCGTGACACACCAAACGGTGGCTGCAACGCTCACAAATGTTTGGTTGTAAAGCTCTCAGCAGAGGTATCTGATCTTTCTGATTCAATGCGACTCGCTTTGCAAAAAGGTGCTGACAGTGTGGTTCAGCAAATGGCAACGTGTTTAGAAAATGGTGTTAAAGAAGGGTCGATTGCTTCATTAGACCACCAGCAAGTCGCTAAAAACCTTTATTCACTCTGGTTAGGCGCGAGTCTGTTAAGTAAGTTGAGCCAAAATCCAGATACCCTAGACAGCGCTTTTGACGAAACAAAACGTATCATCGCGCTAGCTTAGTCACTCGAATGACACGAACATAACAATAACTTTCCCGCCTCAATAAGATAGGCGGGATTTTTAGAAACACACACTAGACGCCTGGTCTAATATAAACAGACATCATTAAGGATATCCAATGACTGACAACAGAAGAATCGTACTCGCCTCCCGCCCTGTCGGTGCACCAACAGAACAGAACTTCCGATTAGAGACAGTGACTAAACCAAGTATTAATAGCGGTGAAGTCTTATTGCGCTCGATCTACCTATCGCTTGACCCGTACATGCGTGGTCGTATGAATGACGCAAAATCTTACGCAGATCCAGTCGCAATTGACGATGTGATGGTCGGTGCAACAGTTTGCCAAGTCGAGCAATCACAACATTCAGACTACCAAGTCGGCGAATGGGTATTGGCGTACACGGGTTGGCAAGATTATGGCGTATCTAATGGCGAAGGCTTGGTCAAGCTTGGCATGAACCCTAGTCACCCTTCTTTTGCTTTGGGCATTATGGGTATGCCGGGCTTTACCGCCTACATGGGTTTGTTGGATA
>NZ_JAHGAH010000696.1:0-1183 GCF_030248475.1 Vibrio sp. D173a | reverse complement strand
AAAATATTTAGGATAAAAACGGCCAATAAGCACTGTATGGCTATCCAAGTTTTGGCCTAGATACGTAATAGGGTGTTCATCAGAACTGGTTACAAAGTTAATTGAACCAACCTCATCCCAGTTATACTCCAGAGTTTTTATTCCGTTCTGAGCCCCAGAAAAGTTAGTCGTTTCTTCACCGGCTAAATTACCTAAGCTAGCTTGTTCGGCATTAGGGTAAACAAGATCCCGAGATACAACTAAACTCCCATCATCAGTTGCGTAGTTCAAGGTTATTGGCAAAACACACGCATCTGCGCCGATGGATACGCCAAATTGAACAGGCTTATACGTGACAGAAAAAGTTTCTCCAGAAGCCATAAAACCTTGTGACTGAGTCGTCGTTGAAGGGTTTAGGTTTGTCGGTGTGTTCTTCTGTTTGATATCGCAGATAGCTATTTTCCAAGGTCTTGAATAAACAGAGAAGAAGCCTTTTAGGTCATAAGTGCCACTATCCGGGCATCCTTCAAAGCCATCGCAATCAAAAGTATCTGACAATTGAAGGTCGAAAATACCAGATTCTGTAATAGTTAAAGGCGAGTCTGAAACACCGTTTGTATACGTAGGGGCATACGTCAATTGACCTTTGATACCCTTGCTAGGGGAATTCAATTCATACGAAACGACAACAACATCTTCTGACTCTACGTTGTAATTTTTAGCCACTGTAACTTTATCGTTAGAATCACACGCTAACACTCTTGTATCGGCAGATGTCGCCTGTCCCGCTATAACGTCTAAACGATTAGTCACTGAATCACCGTCAAATAAAGAAAATCTAAATGGCACAAACTTAAATTGACTTTCCACACTCTGATTAACATCATCAACTAAAGTCGCAGTAAGTTTATACGAATCGTCGAAGTCAATATTTGCGGTGTCTTTCGCCGTGATTTTTAGGGTCAACTCACCATCTATATTTGATGAATAGTTTGGATAACTCCCCGACCCGGTAATTACGGAAACATTAAAGTAGTTAGGATGAGGAGTAATGGCAACTGTGACACTTAGGCTTTCAGCAACGCCATTATTTGATGTGTTAATTGTAAACTGTGGAGAATCATCACCGCACATCAAAGCTAAATCAGTTGCTGGCGACATCTCAATTTCGTAATCATCAGCAGGTACAATACAGCTCGTCTCC
>NZ_JAHGAH010000695.1:0-1206 GCF_030248475.1 Vibrio sp. D173a | reverse complement strand
AGGTTTTTAATTCAGTAAATAGCTCAGAAAACAATATTCTGGCGATCCAACCCTTTATCGTTGACGCCATGATGCGCGTTTTTAGCTTATCAATAAAGAGCTGTGCAGTGCCTTCACACGTTTTTAGGCACACATTGCCCACAAAACCATCACAAACAACCACATCTGCTGCATCTTGCAGCAATTGATTTCCTTCAATATAGCCAATGAAGTTCACAGACTGGGTGTTAGACAACATTTCCGCGCATCGTTTTACAAGGTCATTACCTTTTATTTCTTCTGCGCCGATATTCAAAATAGCGACACGTGGAGGGCGGCCTAAATGTTGTTCAGCTAATGCGCTTCCCATTACAGCAAATTGAAAAAGAGAGTCTGCGTCACTGGATACGTTGGCACCGAGGTCCAACATCCACGTACGACTACCGGAAGCGGTAGGCAATGCTGAAACGAGAGCTGGGCGATCAATACCTGGGAGTAACTTTAGACGAAAGCGTGACAAGGCCATCAACGCACCGGTATTACCACCACTGACACACGCATCTGCTTGAGATTCTGCAACCAAATCGATTGCTTCACGCATCGAACTGCCCTGACTGTTTCTTAAGGCAAGAGAAGGCTTTTCTGAGTTGGAGATTACTCGGTCACAATGCTGGATGCTCAAACGAGAATCAGGCTGTCGACCTAATGAGGATAATTGAGATGTGATCGCGTTTCGATCACCTATGAGAATGACTTTTAGCTCTTACTTGTTGATAACCTTTTTGCCGCGGTAGTAACCTTCCGCTGTCACGTTGTGACGTAGGTGAGTTTCACCTGAAGTTGCGTCTACAGAAAGTGCAGCTGTAGTTAGCGCATCGTGTGAACGACGCATGCCACGCATTGAACGTGATTTCTTGCTCTTTTGTACGGCCATTGACCCTACTCCTATGTAAATTCTTAAAGAAGCAGTTACTTCTTTAAGCTTTTTAAAACATCAAATGGATTCGGCTTCTTATCTTCCTCAATTTCTTCAGGAAGTTCACCAAACACCAAGTTATTTGAGTTAACGCTACAGTCCGCTTCGTCGTGCATTGCTACTTGTGGCAATCCAAGGATGAACTCGTCTTCAACTAGTTGAATCAGGTCTAACTCACCGTACTCGTTCAGATCTACCAAATCGTACACTTCCGGTGCTTCTTCTTCACTTTTCTCATTGTAGTAAGGAGT
>NZ_JAHGAH010000694.1:0-809 GCF_030248475.1 Vibrio sp. D173a | reverse complement strand
TCGTATGCTTCAAAACGACCCGCTTTGATCGCCCAGCTATCTTTCTTACCAAACTCAAAGTAGGCATCATCAAGATCGACATTACCCGTACTCTCAAATAGAGGCTGTGCCTTTACGCCTACATAGTGACCACTTGTGGTGTATTTCTCACCGGCAAACTCGATCAGAACTCGACCATCTTGGTTGAACTCGGCATCTCCGTTCTCATTTGAATCTCTATCTTGGTAATTGAAGTTCAACTCAACGTTACCACCAACTGAGAAATTCCCCTCTTCGTTATCAACAATAGCGATGCCTGCATTTGCGGCCATTGCAGACGAAACCAGTACAGCAGCTAAGGACAGCTTGAACGTGCTTTTCATATAAACCCTATATATTATTTTATTGTAATGTGTTGCATAGCAACTTTTTGATAATCAAGTTGAAGTTTATGGACAGTATTCGACTCAATTTCTAGGGCGTATATTTACGGATTAATTAATACCTCACAATCTTCTCTAATTACATTTGCAGACCTAAATCACTCTTTTATATTTATTTTAAAGCCTTTAAATTTCAACAGCTTAAATATAAAAACAAATTTACCGACTAAAACGTTATCTAATTAATCAGACAAAAACAAATATTGAACGGATTATGATAAATTATTGTTCTTTCGCTTCCCCTAAGTGAATCAAAGTTATCGAAGGTATCATTGGTATAACACATTAGGTTTCATATTTGTTCTGACCAAGGATTTCATAATAAGAGAACTTAGCATTGGCTATGATTAGATAATTATTTAAATATTCAATAGTTAAACAATAAGA
>NZ_JAHGAH010000693.1:0-803 GCF_030248475.1 Vibrio sp. D173a | reverse complement strand
CTGACTACTTCGGTCGTCCACAAATCAAGCCATACGTAACTTATGTTACTTCGGATGATGAGGCTGCTGGTCTAGGTGTTGATGGTGAAAAATCTGAAACTATCCTAGGTGTACACGCTGAAATTTGGTTCTAAACCTTTTATAGTTGAAGGCAGCCTAATGGCTGCCTTTTTCCGTTTCCCCCTACTAACAACCAATAGTGAGAGAGATTACAATGACAAATAAAAGCTCCATGTTAGCCGTTTTACTAGGTGCCTTGCTAAGCGGTTGTGCTTCAGATGCTCAAGTACAAACACAATTAACACCCCCAACCAATGCAGAAGTATGCTGCAGCGATTTTTCGCAATTTCCATACGCTCAACTAAATGACAATGAAGATTTAAAATTTGATATCGATTTAGGTTCGCCTGTCGGTACCTTTACAACAGGTAACAGCCATTTTGCGGCCTTTAAATTCAGCGACCGTTCTGCAGAGATGTTAGTGACGTTATCTAGCCTGATGATTGATGACTCGGTGTTTGCGCCGGAAGCAATTCTATTGGATGCAAACTTCCAGCCAGTGAAAACACTGAAGTTCGAAGACTTCAAAATTCAGGCATCAGATGCCTTTACCCGCACCAGCTACATTGACCGCGTACGTATTGATGCCAGCAAAACCCCATTTATGGTTATTTACACACCAGCAGAGCAATTAGGTAAAGCTATTCAGGTTGATCACCCTGCCAAAGTGCGCGCTAAAGAGTTTGGTGAAGTGATGCCGATGGTGACCGACCCGGTTTATACAAAACAACTTGGTGGTAAAC
>NZ_JAHGAH010000692.1:0-1189 GCF_030248475.1 Vibrio sp. D173a | reverse complement strand
TCGTGAGCGTTTTAGCAATCTCTATTACAACTGTTGCCTTGGCCGAGATCGGTGATAAGACACAGTTACTCTCTCTTCTGTTAGCCAGCCGTTATCGCAAGCCGATACCGATTATTGCTGCACTCTTCTTTGCCACTATTGCCAATCATGCCCTAGCGGCTTGGTTAGGTGTTGTTGTATCCGATTACTTATCGCCAGAAGTCCTCAAATGGGTTGTGGTGGTGAGCTTTTTGGCGATGGCGGGTTGGATTCTAATCCCAGATAAGCTTGATGACGATGAGGAGATCTCCAGCCGTGGTCCGTTTGTCGCAAGCTTTATTGCGTTCTTCATTGCTGAAATTGGTGATAAGACTCAGATAGCCACTTCAATCCTAGGGGCTCAGTATGCTGATGCGCTGCTGTGGGTTATCTTGGGTACCACGATTGGTATGTTATTAGCCAACGTGCCTGTAGTGGTGATCGGCAAATTGTCAGCCGATAAGATGCCACTGGCGTTGATTCGCAAGATCACTGCTCTGCTGTTTGTTGGCTTAGCTGTCGCGGCAGCAATCTATTGATGATTTTTCGCTGATAGATCCCTCGGTTTAACGGGGGAATCTATCGCTATATCTATCAATCTATAATTATAAATGTGCCAACTTTTTAGGTGCGATCTGCATTATGTGTAGCAGCTCAAACTCTTACAGAGAGGTGCTGTGAGTTGCGTCGACTGACATATCACTGTCACACTTGTCATGATATTTTAATGTTGTGAGTTGAGAACACGAGGGCATGATTATGTTGACGCGTTATACGGGAATCACTCCACAAAGTCAGAGCTACCTATTTACCTTTGGCTTAGCATTAACTCTACTTGGGATGGTATTGACGGTCATGTGGCTGCCAATGGTGGCAGGTGCCATGATCATGACCGGACTGGCTGTTGAGGCTTGGATTCGGGTCGCCCACATCATCCCTATGCGTAAGGAGCTGCGCTCAATTCAGAACCAACTCGATAATCTGCAGCACCGCAGCCAAAATAACGAATAGCAAAAAGCCGCTCACTGAGCGGCTTTTTTACATCTGGATATTATCGTCCGATTAGGCCTCTAGACCCTTTTTGATCAGATACTGATAAGGCACCGAGTCGGTGTTTTGACCGACCAACTGGTGATCCATAAATCGACAGAAACTCGGGATGTCGCGTGTG
>NZ_JAHGAH010000691.1:0-2300 GCF_030248475.1 Vibrio sp. D173a | reverse complement strand
ATGAGTGAGCAGAATTGTAATTGTATTTTAACCAATAAGCTACAAAGTTCGCCTTAATGGCGCTGATCGTAGCCCCATCTTGGTACTAAACCCTGCTCAATACCTAGGTGGTCAAGAATACGAGCCACCATGAAATCGACAAGGTCATCGATCGATTTTGGCTGATGATAAAAACCAGGAGCTGCGGGCATGATGGTCACTCCCATAGTCGAGAGTTTGTGCATATTTTCCAAGTGTAGCGTCGAGAATGGCGTCTCTCGAACCACTAACAGCAGTTGGCCGCGCTCTTTCATGACAACATCCGCAGCGCGTTCAATCAAGTTATCTGACATACCGTGGGCAATTGATGCAACACTCCCTGCCGAGCATGGACAAACCACCATCTGCTTCGGTGCAGCAGAGCCTGACGCAACAGGAGAGAACCAATCGTCTTTACCACACACAACCAAACGCTCAGGGTCGCAATTTAGGTGTTTAACCAATGCCGCTTTGGCCGCATCGGGACCTGAAGGCAGTTTGAGATCATGTTCGGTTGCAAGCACCACTCTGGCGGCTGACGATATCAACAGGTACACCTGATAGTCAGCGGCGAGTAGGCACTCTAGTAAGCGCAAACCATATGGGGCACCAGAAGCGCCAGTGAATGCGAGGGTAATCGCTTTACTCTGTTTGGTCATGATCTCTTGTACTTCTTAAATCGATTAGAACGCGTGTATTTAACCTTTGGCCGCCAATCCATCAAGTAATTTCTGATGAATACCACCAAAACCACCATTGCTCATCACCAAAATTTGGTCACCAGATTGCGCTTGCTCAACAATACTTGCGACTAAGGCATCTAGGTTGTCACTGACAACAGCGGGCTGATGACAAGCGTCTGCGACATCTTTAACCGACCAATCAATGTTGTCTGGTTGGAATAAGAAAGTGCTGTCTGCTTGCTTCAATGAATCAGCAAGGGTTTCTTTGTGCACGCCTCGTTTCATCGTAGCAGAGCGAGGCTCTAACACTGCGATAATTTTGTTGTTGCCGACCTTATTACGTAGGCCACCCAAAGTAAGTTCAATTGCAGTTGGGTGATGTGCAAAATCGTCGTAGACCGTCACGCCCGCGACTTCCCCTTTTAGCTCGAGGCGTCGCTTAGTATTAATAAATTTTGCTAAAGACTCACACGCCAGATCCGGAGTCACGCCGACATGTCTTGCTGCTGCGATCGCCATCAAGGCATTATTGACGTTGTGATCCCCCACCAGCGGCCAATCAACCTGACCGACACACTCTTCTTGGAAGTACACTTTGAACTGAGAGCCATCTTTGACTAGCTTTTCAGCGCGCCAATCCGCCTCTTCACCAGCAACTTCCGTTTCACTCCAACAGCCGCGAGACAGTACATCTTCAAGAGCACTATCCTGTTTTGGTGCGAAAATTCGTCCATTGCCCGGCACGGTTCGAATCAGATGGTGGAACTGGCGCTTAATCGCCTCAAGACCGTCGAAAATATCCGCATGATCAAACTCAAGATTGTTCATCACCAAATTGCGTGGGTGATAATGAACAAACTTAGAACGCTTATCAAAAAAAGCACTGTCGTACTCGTCGGCCTCCACGACAAAGAACATGCTTTCACCCAGTCGCGCTGAGATGCCAAAGTTACCCAGCACTCCGCCGACTAAGAAGCCCGGCGCATAGCCACAATCTTCTAGAACCCACGCCAACATACTGGCCGTGGTGGTTTTACCATGAGTGCCGGACACCGCGAGAACCCAGCGGTCATGCAGCAGGAACTCTTGTAGCCACTGAGGACCAGAGGTGTATTTAAGATTGTTATCTAGAACATATTCAACGCACGGATTGCCACGACTCATCGCATTGCCAATCACCACCAAGTCAGGTCTCGGCTCTAATTGGCTCGGATCAAAACCTTCAATAATTTCGATTCCTTGAGACTCTAAGAGCGTGCTCATTGGCGGGTAAACATTGGCATCACAACCTGTCACTTTATGACCTAATTGACGGGCTAACACCGCTGCACCACCCATAAAGGTGCCACGAATTCCTAAGATATGAATATGCATATATCGCTTCCAAAAAACGGGGCAAAAAGACTGATTTCTTAATCAAGATTATGTGCATTTCTTATCACGAATCGCCCAACAAAAGCGAGTCGCAATGCAAAACAAATTCAGTCGACATTCTAAGTGAGATCTGTGTCGCTTACTTCATTACCATTAAAAAGATCTAAAGCTTAGAATTTAAGTAAGCGACTAGATGAATAATGCCCACTTAAGAGGCAACCCAAT
>NZ_JAHGAH010000690.1:0-982 GCF_030248475.1 Vibrio sp. D173a | reverse complement strand
AAGAAGAAAACGATTGTTTTGTATGAAAAGTCGGCATTTAACCATAAAATTTTACATTGGTAACGAAATATGTACGGTTCGGGCTTCCAATTTTAATCTTAAACTGGTTTACTTGCTATACATTGAGCGTCAATCAAATTCTTGAGGATGTAAACAAAGATTTACACCTTTCTTTTAATAAGACGCCACCCAAAGCAACACACAACATTACACAACATACAAATTTTGGAGTTAAAGTGGCTACTAGTAATACAACCACAAAACCTCGTGATACCTGGGGTTCGAAACTTGGATTCGTAATGGCTGCAGCAGGTTCTGCTGTTGGTCTAGGTAACATCTGGAAATTTCCTTACACAGCAGGTGAGAGTGGCGGCGGTGCGTTCGTTGCAATCTACCTATTCTTTGTAATCTTCATTGGTTTCAGCGTCATGCTGACTGAATTTGCTATTGGCCGTCATACGCAAAAATCAGCAGTAGGTGCATTCAAAACAACAGACCGTCGTTGGACGTTCGCTGGTGTTATCGGCGTAGTAAGTGGTCTACTTATCATGGGTTTCTACCCTGTAGTAGGTGGCTGGTCTATCGCATACATCGGTAAGATTGCTGGTGGTCTTCTAGACGCACCTGAAGCAATCGGCGACAGCTTCGGTGGCTTCATCTCGAACCCTGTTCAACCACTAATGTGGATGGGCCTATACCTACTTCTAAACATTGTTATTGTTATGAAAGGTATCTCGGGCGGTATCGAGAAAGCAGGTAAGATCCTGATGCCACTTCTGTTCATCATCCTTATCGTAGTATCTATCAAAGGCATCATGCTTCCGGGCGCGATGGCGGGTCTAGAATTCCTATTCAGCCCTGATTTCTCTAAGGTAGACAGCAATGTAACTCTTGCTGCACTTGGTCAAGCATTCTTCTCTCTATCTCTAGGTATGGGTTGTATGTTGACTTACGGTTATTACCTTAAGAAGAAAGAAAACCT
>NZ_JAHGAH010000069.1:0-1162 GCF_030248475.1 Vibrio sp. D173a | reverse complement strand
GTTTCTTCAAAAATTTTCGAAAAAACAACAGTGTATACCCGTGATCATTGAAGATGCTTGATTTTCTTTAGAATCAGGATCATGCTACGCACCATGAAACTAATATTGACTCCCCAACAGAAACTACAACTCGAAGAGATGCACGATTCCACTCGTGATTGTCGAGTGCGTGACCGCATCAAAGCGGTTTTACTTGCGTCTGAAGGTTGGAGTCAGACGATGATTTCTCAAGCTCTTCGTATTCACGAATCGACTGTTGCACGTCACCTCAGTGACTACGTGCTTTCTGAAAAACTGAAGCCTGAAAATGGTGGAAGCCAAAGCAAGCTTTCTGTTACTCAAACCATGCATCTAATCGAGCATTTGACAGACAAGACCTATTCTCATACGTATCAAATTGTTGCCTACGTTAAAGAGACATTTGGACTTGAATATACGGTCTCTGGTATGAACAAGTGGCTTCACCATAATGGCTTTAGCTACAAACAGCCGAAAGGCGTTCCACACAAGTTTGATGAAGCAAAACAGCAAGCATTCATAGAGGCTTATGAAGCGCTAAAGGCAAGCTGTGGCAAGGATGAATCGATAGTCTTTATCGACGCTGTTCACCCAACCTTGTCAACAAAAATATCTCACGGCTGGATACGTACTGATCAGGATAAAGTGATTGAAACAACGGGTAATCGTAGCCGATTGAATATTATTGGCGCACTGAACCTGTCGGATATCGGTGCCACCATCATTCAGGATTACGAAAGTATTAATAGTGAAAACATCGTTCGCTTTTTCTGTAAGTTAAGAGAGAGCTATCCGTTGGCCCACAAGCTTCATATCATTTTAGATGGTGCGGGATATCACCGTAGTGACTTGGTCAGAGATGCGGCATTTGTCCTTAATATTGAGCTGCATTATCTTCCACCTTACAGCCCAAACCTCAATCCAATAGAGCGGCTTTGGAAAGTAATGAATGAGAAGTCGAGGAACAACGTTTACTTCAAAAGTAAACGGGACTTCAAGGCGGCAATAGACCAATTTTTTACTGTGACTCTTCCAGAGATCGCAGGCTCTTTGGCATCTCGAATTAATGATAATTTTCAGGTTCTCAAGCCTGCATCTTCAAGTTGATTCGGTATAGTTTCTTTTGCTACTACTGAAAAACCAC
>NZ_JAHGAH010000689.1:0-640 GCF_030248475.1 Vibrio sp. D173a | reverse complement strand
GTTTGTCTCTTGGCTCATTTTCCGCGTGAAACCCAATCGCGCATTCTGGCTATCTTTCCCTGTTTCCATTATCGGTATGTTGCTGCTGACACTCACCAATGGCTGGGCGTTTGAGGAAAGTCAGGGGTACTTCTTACTGGCTTCGATATTGTTGTCACTGCACTTTGTGATGAACAAGCGCGTGACCAACAATGTAAAACCAATCGCTTCTATCTGTATTCAGCTACTTATGGTTGGTGTTAGTGGGATGGCATTTGCCGCGATGACGGGGCAGCCTGAATTCGAAATCACTGTTTCGTTGATCTTCTGGTTTACGGTTTCAGCTGTGGTAGCAACGGCGATTCGTTACTTGTTACAAACATTAGGGCAGCACTCCGTGAATATGGAAGTGGCGGCGCTCATCATGATTTTAGAACCTGTATGGACGCTGATTTTGAGTGTGACGCTATTAGGTGAAATGGTTGATTGGCTCACTGTTTTGCTACATTCGCCTATCTCGAAGAGGTTAATACGCCACGGCTGCTATGGTACAAGCGTCGCCATCGCGTTGCTGGCGCTAGGTGTTATTTGCCGTCGACAGGTACTTGTGTTTCCTGCGATTGCCATTGGTAAAGGTGTCTCTTTCCCTTATGCATGGAAT
>NZ_JAHGAH010000688.1:0-729 GCF_030248475.1 Vibrio sp. D173a | reverse complement strand
GCCCGGCATTTCAGCAGTTTCACCACCGATAAGTGCACAGCCAGATTGAACACAACCTTCAGCAATGCCTGAAACTACGTCAGCAGCTGTATCAACGTCTAGCTTGCCTGTTGCGTAGTAGTCTAGGAAGAATAGAGGTTCTGCACCTTGAACGATTAGGTCGTTCACACACATTGCCACTAGGTCGATACCTATGGTGTCGTGTTTTTTCATATCCAAAGCAAGGCGAAGTTTAGTACCTACACCATCTGTACCTGAAACCAGAACAGGCTCTTTGTATTTAGTTGGTAGTTCACATAGGGCGCCAAAGCCACCAATGCCACCCATTACTTCTGGGCGACGAGTGCGTTTTACCGCACCTTTAATACGATCTACTAGTGCGTTACCTGCATCGATATCAACACCAGCGTCTTTGTAGCTTAGAGAAGAATTATTACCGCTCACGGGATAGTCCTCGGTCTTAAGTTGGATGTGAAAACGGCGCTATTCTAACAGGGCTTACCAAAGAAGAGCAAACGTTTGCGTGGATTTTTTACCAAATAAACATACTGAAAATGTGATGAAAACGATGTATAATCTGTGGGTTTATTTAAATATTGCCGGAGTTGTAAATGAAAGTTGTTGAAGTAAAACACCCGCTAGTTAAGCACAAGATTGGCCTGATGCGTGAAGGCGAAATCAGCACGAAGCGTTTTCGTGAACTAGCAACAGAGGTGGGTAGCCTTCTAA
>NZ_JAHGAH010000687.1:0-1140 GCF_030248475.1 Vibrio sp. D173a | reverse complement strand
TAAACTGTATAGATACACAGAAAAGAAAGTAAAGATGATGAGTAAATTATCCAAAACTTGATATTCGGATTTGTAGGGCAAACGCACGCCCTCTGAATTGTGCAGAGTATTTAATCTAAGTGATTTTGGGGCAAAAGTAAGTTCATTACGCAGGTTGCGTAATGGATTTGTAACGCTAAATGGGGCAGTTCTGAGCTAGCCAATGGTAGAGAAATCAAGAGGCAAGACAGATGGCATACCTTGCCTTATTATTGGCTTCAATTTAAAAATTAAAATCAGTAGTTCTTATTACGCATCTCGACTACGTTTAACCATTCACCATCTTCTTTTTCCCAGATAGAAGTGTACTTTTGGATTTCTAATTTTTGACCCGGCATCTGAAATTTCACAAGACCGATAGCCCACGCCATTGTACCGTCTTTGCTAACGTGTGCTTCCGCTGGCTCGTAAGATAGATAAACACCCATTTCGCCAATAAATTGTTTGAACATCGCGACTTGCTGATCACGACCTTGCAGAATCCCTCCTTCTTCTAGCAATATGATACCGTGCTCGTGCAGTGATTCTCCTAGCTCGTCGTATACTCCTGCCATTAGCTGTTGACACAGTTTGCGCTCCAACGCCATGATTTCACGAGTTTCCGCGGTATCCTCGTAGCGAGGGGTTCGGATTTTCTCTACACCAGTCACCACACAGTGTTCGTCTGTCATTCCATCTAACCATTGCTTTTCTATGTCATTTGCTAATGCTGATGGTGCAATAAAAGCAGATACAAGAGCTACTGATGTGAATAGTGTTTTTAATGCTTTCATGATTTATATGTTCCTGATTATCTTTACTTTAAATGTTAATGCGACTTATTGGTTCATGTTTCTAATTTCAGCAACAACTTTCCATTTTCCGTCTTCTTTTACCCAGACGCTGACATACTTTCCATATTCAACATTGCCGTTTTCATGAGTGATGGTGATGACACCATGTACCCAACCCATATCATCTGAAGCACTCACGAATGCCTCGGTTGGTTCCCAGAAAAAGCGTGGGAACGCATCGCTTGGGGCCTGTGGTTTACCACCCGTTTCAGCTATTCGTTTGGCAAAAATGTCATCTGCCCTCTCTGCTGCACTGCCGGGGTTAAAC
>NZ_JAHGAH010000686.1:0-566 GCF_030248475.1 Vibrio sp. D173a | reverse complement strand
CTATATAAGAATGAAAAATCAGATCGAGCAATAACAAGATTCCTTACTGTTTACAGGAACGCATGAAACCCTGACCTTCGAGCGGCCCAATCCAGCCGCTCATTTTTTTGCCTGTCATCTATGTAAAAGCCTAGGCTCACTTTGCGAGATGAACGGAATCACGCTGCGGCCGTTGACTCTTGCCATACGCCAAACATTGAATCGTATGAATTAGGCCTCAATCTCTTCCGGTTCACTCTCTTCTTGCAGTTCCAAAAGGTTGATTGCAATAGTCACGAAGTCACTGTCTGTAATGATGCCAACCAACTCGCCGTGTTCTACAACTGGCAGACAACCCACTTTATGCTTCTGCATGTAAATCGCCGACTCTTTTAGTCCCGCTCTTGGTTCAACGGACATAACGTTTTTATGCATGATCTCATTGAGCGGTGTTGCGAGAGTATAGGACTGAGCTTGAGGGATGTTTTGTAGGCTAGATTCTTGAGCAGCGAGTACATCACGTTGGGTCACCACACCAAGCAGTTTTCTATCTGCATCTACAACGGGAATATGTCGGATATCAAGCG
>NZ_JAHGAH010000685.1:0-814 GCF_030248475.1 Vibrio sp. D173a | reverse complement strand
TAAAGCGTAGTCGTGAGGTGAGGCATTACTGTCCATTACCGCGTCTGGTTAACTGACGCCTTGCGTTAATTCAGTAACAATCATTTGAATAGGTTTAAAACTTGTTAGAATGGTGCTCGCACTGGCAAGGCTTGGAATTAATAATAAGCTTGTCAGTATAAAAGATGAACGTAACATATTACCTCGATAATAGAAATGAGTTCTATTCATGGATAACTTAATCCAATTGGATTCCGTCAGTGTTGAGTTCGACGGTAGAAAAGTTTTAGACAATATCTCTCTAAATATAGAGCGCGGCCAAATCACAACTCTAATAGGCCCAAATGGTGCAGGTAAATCGACCCTAGTCAAAGTGCTACTAGGACTGCAAAACCGATACTCTGGCACCATTACCAAAAACAAAAAACTAAAAATTGGCTATGTTCCACAAAAACTTAAGCTCAATGACTCTCTCCCTTTAAATGTAGAGCGCTTCTTAAAGCTTACCGGTAAATTCAGTGAGCAAGAAATTCTTGAATCATTGAAACTTGTCGGCGCCGAGCACCTGATTAAAAACAACATGCACCAATTATCTGGTGGTGAGAACCAACGTGTGTTAATCGCTCGTTCACTACTCCGTCGCCCAGATTTACTGGTACTCGATGAGCCAGCACAAGGTGTTGATGTACAAGGTCAAATTGATCTTTATGAACTGATCGACTCCATCCGCCACCGCTTTGGCTGTGCGGTGTTCATGGTTTCACACGACTTGCACTTAGTGATGGCAAAAACTGACGACGTGATTTGTCTGACTCATCACGTTTGCTGTTCTGGT
>NZ_JAHGAH010000684.1:0-777 GCF_030248475.1 Vibrio sp. D173a | reverse complement strand
AACTCAGGCTGAATGATGTAGAGCCATAGCGCACGAAATGGATCGCTAGGATCGTCATTGTAGTGCTTGAGCATCTCTTCATTAGACAGTTCGTAACGTTCGCCATAGTAGAGGGCAATCGCTCGGTTACGCTCTGCATACGAGTTACTTGGATCAAGTTCAAGTGTTGAATCGAAAGACTCATAAGCCGCGTCAAACTCACCCACCTGAGTAAAGTAAACGCCTAGCAAGTTGAAAATATCAGGTTGTGCAGGGTTCAAAGACAAAGACTGATTGAAATCGAGTCGAGCGAGATCACGCAGACCTACGCTATCGTAATAGTTGCCGCGTTCAAAAAGCATTTTAGCGCGAACGTCATCACCAAGGTCGGGTCTTTGTAACAACTGAGATAAGCGAGCTATCTGAACTTCTTGCTGCACACTCGGCTGAAGTGGTACAGCCATTGGTGGATAGACCCAGCGCTGAGCTGAACTGTCCATTGTCGATGCACAACCTGTTAAAACAAGCAGCAGAGACAGACTCGCGGTTTGAAACCATTTCACAAATACTTACTCCTGTTATGACCGCAATAAAAAAGGGAGCGATATGCTCCCTTTATAACATGCTTTATTAATGATGGGTTAGAAATCACTAAAAAGCGATAGTTCCATCATTTTACTGAGAATTACTCAGCAGCAGGTGCTTCGCCTTCAGCTGGCGTTTCAACTGCTTCTTTCATGCTTAGACGTACACGGCCTTGACGGTCAATCTCAAGAACCTTAACTGGTACTTCTTGGC
>NZ_JAHGAH010000683.1:0-1165 GCF_030248475.1 Vibrio sp. D173a | reverse complement strand
ACCGGGCACTACCATTGGTGCAATTGTACGTGGCGAAGAGGTACTTATTGCCCACGATAGAGCCGTAATCGAACAAGATGACCACGTGGTGATGTTCTTGGTTGATAAAAAATACGTCCCAGACGTTGAGTCGTTATTCCAACCGAGTCCGTTCTTCCTATAAGAACGCACCAGTAAAACATCATGGTTAACTTACGCCCCATTCTATTGGTTATTGGGTTGGTGCTCTCCAAGCTCGCTCTGTTTATGTATGTGCCGACTCTGGTAGCTTTCTTTACAGGAACGGGCGGCTTTCTAGAGTTCGGTCAATCAGTGGTGATCACCCATGTGATCGCCTTTATCTGCCTGAGCTTAGGCCGAACCGCGCACTTCCGTCTTGGGGTAAGGGACATGTTCCTGATTACCTCTTTGGTTTGGACCATCGCCAGCGCCTTTGCTGCACTGCCGTTTGTATTCATTAACCACATCAGCTTCACCGATGCCTACTTCGAGACCATGTCGGGTATTACGACTACGGGTTCAACCGTACTCAGTGGGCTGGATAACATGGCACCAAGTATCTTGTTGTGGCGCTCTATCTTGCAGTGGCTCGGTGGTGTTGGCTTCATCGTGATGGCGGTGGCGGTACTGCCGATGCTCAACGTTGGTGGTATGCGCCTGTTCCAGACCGAATCATCAGACTGGTCTGATAAAAGTAGCCCACGCGCTAAAACCGTCGCCAAGAATATCGTTGCCGTCTATCTGGTACTCACCGGATTGTGCTTTATCAGCTACCTGTTTGCAGGTATGGGGATGTTTGATGCCATCAACCACGCCTTTACCACGCTCTCGACTGGTGGCTACTCGACCTCTGACGGCTCGATGAACCACTTCTCAAACAGTGCGCACTGGGTTGGTACCCTATTCATGTTCCTAGGCGGCTTGCCTTTCCTGCTGTTTGTCAGTGCCCTACGTGGACGCAAACTCACACCGCTCTATAAAGATGCTCAAGTACGCGGCTTCACCTACCTGTTTCTGGTCTCAAGCGCTGTCATATCAATGTGGCTGGTGATTCGTGATGGCTACACCGTGATGGATGCGCTGCGCGTGTCGATGTTTAACATCGTCTCTGTGGTTACAACGACAGGTTTTTGCTTGGAAGACTTCACCGCTTGGGGCGCACTGC
>NZ_JAHGAH010000682.1:0-602 GCF_030248475.1 Vibrio sp. D173a | reverse complement strand
TACCGGCGTCTAGATCGATGCTAGGAAGATAAGCGCCTCCTGCAGCATCGTTTTGACTTCGTACACTCGCAAACTCATTAAAGATGCTTTTCAGCTCTGGATTTGTAGCAAGTGTTATAGCGACTGATTGTTCTAGCGTTTGTGCCCCAATAGGAGTTGCTACAATGAGGCAACTCAACAAAGATAATTTGAACAATTTCAAAGTAGTTCTCCTTCTACTTTTGACTGTCTCTTTATGATGACAAGTTCAGGTGGTTGGAAAAAA
Source organism: Vibrio sp. D173a (assembly GCF_030248475.1). Classification (NCBI taxonomy): domain Bacteria; kingdom Pseudomonadati; phylum Pseudomonadota; class Gammaproteobacteria; order Vibrionales; family Vibrionaceae; genus Vibrio; species Vibrio sp. D173a. The sequence goes on along the minus strand of NZ_JAHGAH010000682.1, from coordinate 337 downwards.
CTGACCTTGTATTCGAAGCTTAGGACATTTGCTTGGAAAATGAGAAGTTTAGATAAAAAAATTAACGTTAATGCGGATACTGTACAGCGATCTGAGTGATAACGATCGAGAAGGTGCACTGCACGTTGTTGACGGACACAAATTTCCGACTTTTTATTGTTAATTATCTCAATAGCTTGCTCTGTCGATTTATGGAGGATTTCTAAAAGGAGTGATCAAAGGTGAGGAATGGGTTCAAACAGTTAAAAGTTACTAACTACAGATAAAAAAAAGCCCAAACCAACACGGTTTGGGCGGATACAAGTATAGGAGTTAATAAGGAAATTGCAGTGAGTAA
>NZ_JAHGAH010000681.1:0-1811 GCF_030248475.1 Vibrio sp. D173a | reverse complement strand
CTCGATTACTCAGCAAGTGCTGACTCAAGAAGGACTGATTGTAACCTATCGTTCAGTAATGCCAGAAGAGGCAACCAACTACGATTACGTACTGCTTAACCTTGCTGCCAACCAAGACTATGAATTAGACGTCGTTCAGCAATGGGCAAATCGCGCGCGAGAGCTCTCGCAGAACGTGATCATTGGTACTCCAAGTACCGAGCTCGCACTGGGTGAGCAGCTGATGAAGAATGTCGATGTTCAGTGCATTACCAAACCACTGTCTCGCAAGAAACCAAGCACCACTGCTTAATGCACCTGCGATTGAGACACACAGTGATGAGAAGCTGCCACTAACCGTGATGGCAGTCGATGACAACCCAGCCAACTTAAAACTGATTACAGCGCTACTGCAAGAACGTGTAGAGACGGTGGTTAGCTGCACCAATGGTCAACAAGCGATTGACCGAGCGACCGAGCAGACATTCGATATCATCTTTATGGATATCCAAATGCCACAAATGGATGGTGTGACTGCGTGTAAACACATTAAAGAGCTAGAGAACAATGCTAAGACGCCAGTGATTGCCGTGACGGCACACGCGATGAGTGGCGAGCGCGACCGTCTATTGGCTGCTGGTATGGACGATTACCTGACTAAGCCGATTGAAGAGCATGTCTTACAGCAGGTTTTGATTCACTGGAGTCCTGAGTCTGAAGTAGAGAATGTGGAAAAGATTGCGCCTGAGCACCCTGCGGTTGGCGTTGAAATCGAAAACCACGCTGCCGAAACTGAGAGCAGCCAGCACAAGGACATCATTATTGATTGGCAGGCTGCGTTGAAACAGGCAGCCAATAAAGAAGACCTTGCTCGCGATATGCTGCAGATGCTGGTCGACTTCATTCCAGAGGTCTATGCGGCTGCTGAGCGTGCTATCGAAGAGAGCGACTACCCTATCGATGACTTAATACACATCATTCATAAGATGCACGGCAGCAGTTCTTACAGTGGCGTGCCAAGATTGAAAGCCGTATGTGCCACGATAGAGAAAGAGCTACGTTCAGGGACGCAGATAGAAGATATCGAACCTGAGCTGTTCGAGCTACAAGATGAGCTAGACAAGGTGCAGGCCACCGCGATTCACTATCTGACACCAATCTAACCTAGCTAGGTTCCAACTCAACATTGCTAATGCATACGTAAAAAATCAGCAAAAACGCAAACTGTCAGTATAGAAACAAAAAAGCAGAGCCATGGCTCTGCTTTTTATTTTTCAGGGACTTACAGCGAAGAAATCAAGACTCAAACAATACTGTCGCAACAGCGTAGTGGCGCTCATCCGAGATAGTAATATGGATAGAGCTAACGCCTAGGTTTGCCGCCAACTCCTGCGCTTTGTTGTGCAGAGTAAGCACCGGCTTGCCGTGCTCATCATTCGCAACCTGAAAGTCGTGAAAGGTTACGCCCATGGCAATGCCCGTACCAAGAGCCTTTGAAGCGGCCTCTTTGGCAGCAAAACGCTTCGCAAGGAAACGTGCTTTCTGCTTCAGAGAGTTGAACTGTTCAAGCTCCACTTCACTTAGGATTCGCTCTGCAAAAGCCTCGCCACTGCGTGCTAGCGCCTTTTCAACTCGCTCAATCTCTGCGATGTCTGTACCAAGTCCAACAACTGCCATGACTCTTTAACCTTTCAACTGTAAGTAATTAAGCGTTGTTACGCGCGTTTTCCATGACGGCTTTCATATCTGATACCGCTTTCGCTAGGCCATCAAATACCGCACGACCACTCACTGAGTGACCGATGTTTAGCTCGTAGATCTCAGGCAGTGCT
>NZ_JAHGAH010000680.1:0-743 GCF_030248475.1 Vibrio sp. D173a | reverse complement strand
TCTAAATCACCTGACTGTTTGTTTAACTCAGGTGACACTTCGTCGGCTGATTCACTTTGTTGTTCCAGCTCACCTTGTAGCTCTTCAAGCGGTTCAGTTTGCTCCGAGGTGCTAGCTTGCGGTGAATCTGAGCTCGTATCATCAGATTCAACCATAGGCTCTTGAGTATTATGCTCATCAAACAGTGCGTCTGCCTGAGGCGCAATATCAAACATGTCATCCATGAAATCATTGCGATTGAAATCTTTGTTCGCAGGCTCACTTGGCGGCACTACTTCATCTTGAACGTCGACATCGTTGTCTGTCTGCAGCGCTTCTGGTGCGATAGGCTCAGCTTCAACTTGAGGCTCTTGGCTAAGTTCAGGCTCTTGCTGCTCTTCAAATAAGTCAACATCTTGTGAAGCCGGCTCTACCTTATCAGTTGTCTCAGATGTCTCTTCAAGTGCCGAAGACAGTGATTGCTCAAAGCTCACCTCTTCAGTTGTAACAGCTTCTGGCTCTGGCTTTTGTGCAGGCTCTGCTTCTTTGGCTAACTCTGATTCTTGCGCTGAATCTAAATCGTCAATACCACTAGTCAGCAGATCATCAAACGGGTCCAGTGATGCTGATTCTTCATCACTCTGATCGTCAGATAATGCAGATTCTGAGAAATCATTACCCAGCAGTTCATCCAGTGTTTCGTCATCTTCAAGCGAGAGCGAGCTGTCGTCATCGTCTAAGAAGTCATCTAACAGATCAGTGCT
>NZ_JAHGAH010000068.1:0-18562 GCF_030248475.1 Vibrio sp. D173a | reverse complement strand
GCTATGCGTTGGCCCACAAGCTTCATATCATTTTAGATGGTGCGGGATGTCACCGTAGTGACTTGGTCAGAGATGCGGCATTTGTCCTTAATATTGTGCTGCATTATCTTCCACCTTACAGCCCAAACCTCAATCCAATAGAGCGGCTTTGGAAAGTAATGAATGAGAAGTCGAGGAACAACGTTTACTTCAAAAGTAAACGGGACTTCAAGGCGGCAATAGACCAATTTTTTACTGTGACACTTCCAGAGATCGCAGGCTCTTTGGCATCTCGAATTAATGATAATTTTCAGGTTCTCAAGCCTGCATCTTCAAGTTGATTCGGTATAGCTTTGATTGCATTTCTACTGATTATGCATATGCAAACCGAAGTGGTTTACGGCAAGTACTTTCTTGGTCTTTGGGGAGCACAACAATAACTTTGATCGCATTAATTCCCGTCGCCTTGTGCTAAGTTGTCGAAATTGAACTAAAAATCGACAACTTAGCATGAAGCCATACGACCTATATTTCCTGCATACTTCACCCGTACACATTCCACCTTTCTCCGAACTGATGGCAGAGCTCGCACCTGATTTAAAAGTCGCACACTTTGCCGATGCTGACTTGTTGGAACGTTTGGTTGCTGGAGCGGACGAGTCTAAGGTGAAGCAATCAGTACAAGACAAAGTACGCGAGCTTTCTGAGCAAGCAAACTTGGTGGTTTGCACCTGTTCTTCAATTGGTCGCTTTGCTGAATCGCTTACAGAGCAGGGAATCAATTTTCAGCGTATCGACCGCGCAATGGGTGATCAAGCCGTAACTCATGAGCGAGTATTGTTACTTGCGGCATTATCGACAACCATTGAACCTAGCTTGGCGTTACTTGAGACAAGTGAGGGCAATGGTATTCTTCAGTTAGATACGTTTGTGGTTGAAGGTGCTTGGGAGCGTTTTCTCGACCAAGATAACCAAGGTTATTACGACAAGATCAAAGCGGTAATAGAGCAAAAGGCTCGTGATTATGACGTAATCGTATTGGCACAAGCTTCGATGTCAGGTGCGGCATCATTAGTTGATGTCGATATACCAGTATTAAGCAGCCCACGTTTAGGCGTAAAAAGGGCGATTGAAACCTTAAGGACATTCCATGCAAATATCTAGTTGGATTCAGCTTTGCTTACGTGAGCTTGAAGGTACGCCCATAAAAGAACATTCCGATATCGACGCGTCTTTTGCGGAGTCTGAACGTTTCTCAAAATGGAAGGCAAGCAAAAGAGAAGTACGCTTGGAAAAAGTCAGTGATCGTTGCTGGATCAAGAGCTGCACAGGTGGCTACATCACAGAGGTGCACTTAAATGCGGATGGTTCACTCGATGAATACACCTTGTTTGGACGCCTTCAGACCAAAGGGCATTGGGAGCTAGAGGCTGGCGTACTTCATATCACGATCTACAAAGGCGAAAACACTTATGAACTTTCTGTTGCAGGAAACCGTGAACCTTCCATCCACTCTGCGATTGAATACAAAAATGGAGAAGTGCACTCCTATCTAAAACTGACTCCAATTTCTCAATAGCAATTTAACAAGGACGAGTACCACAATATGGATATTGTATTTGTAAGGCATGGCGTGCCAGATTTTACGTTAGCGGATGAGCGGCAGATGACTCAACTTGAGAAGGATTATGCGCCGCTTTGCCAAGAGCATTTGCCCGAGCTGCAAGAAAAACTCAATCATCCAGTCTTCAATGATGCTGAAATCATCATAAGCTCACCTTATACGCGTACTCTTCAAACTGCAGAAATTCTCAATCGTCATCGCGGTTTGCCTTTGTTTGTTGAGCATGACTTGAGAGAGTGGCGTGCTGACAAAGAAGGTGGCTACATTACCTTGAATGAGAGAGACCGACGTTGGCACGAATATCGAGAGCTTTTAAAAGTAGGTATTTCAATGACTGACCCCCGCTATGAACATGTTGACGAGCTAAAAACACGAGCGGAGTTAGTACTGGAGCGTTACCGTCAATATCGAAAGGTTGTTGTCGTGAGCCACTTTAATGTGTTTGAAGCACTACAAGGTTTCCAAGAGGTAGGACTGTCCTGTGGAGAATTTAGGTACATTCGTTTTTGATCGATTTCTTATCTTCTATAGTAAAATCAGACACTAAATTAATTTCAGGTTGCTGTATGAAATCTCTTAACACACTTTTACTTTTGTCCCTTGCAACGTTGTTTGGCTGTACGTCTAAACCGGACGGCGTGGAGCCGGTCAACAACTTTGAACTTCAACCATATCTAGGCAAGTGGTATGAAATTGCGCGTCTTGATCATTCCTTTGAGCGTGGTTTATCGAATGTGACGGCTGAATACGAGTTACGTGAGGATGGTGGCGTAACGGTTATCAACCGAGGCTATTCAGAAGAAGATAAAGAATGGACGCAAGCTGACGGCAAAGCGTATTTCGTCGATGGTGAAAACACAGGGCATTTGAAAGTGTCTTTCTTCGGTCCGTTTTATTCGTCTTACATCGTATTTGAGCTAGGTGAGAACTACGACTACGCGTTTATCTCTGGTTTCAATCACGACTACCTATGGCTACTGTCACGCACACCAACCGTCGATAAAGCAACGATCGAGCGCTTCAAAAAAGTAGCACAAGAGAAAGGCTTCGCGTTGGACGAATTGATTCTTGTAGACCAAACCAAGTAATAGTCACAGCGACAAATGAAACATGCCCCACAAAAAGTAGGGCATGCATTTTACTTAGTCCGGGATTACTTAATCAGTCTAACAACCAAAGAACCGGGTGCGCGGATCGATTCAATGTTGTGACTCAGAACTGTACTCTCTGTTGGCGCGGTATAACGCTGAATCTCATCGCCAAAGCTGTCGTATTGAATCGCAACCAACTGACCTTGTTCTACCTTATCCATCATCTTCACTTGTGGCAGTACAAAGCCACCCAGTTCGGCGCGAATGCTGATGATGTTTTTACCTTCTAGGCAAGGCGTGATCTCTGCAACTTCACCAGACACTACGTCATGACGAGCAAGGATATTGAAGATGCCAGTCACGGTACGGTCGATCAGCTCTTGTTCTGTGTAACGGCCCATGCCCACCTCGATGGTAATGCTTGGAATGCCGCTGTTGTTCCATACAGTTTCAAGTACACCAGCGTCACCCGGATCGTTAAGAATCACGTCAGGGTTAATGAGGCGAGCCATTTCCACAGATTGCTCGATACGGAAATCGGCAAAAACGTACAGCGGGTAAGCAGCACCAGTGGTTTGAGTGTGCAAATCAATCGCCAGTTCTGCGTTCGGCTTAAGAAGGTTATTCCACAAAGCAAATAGGAAGCGGTTTGCTTCGTTGCCATTTGCATCGCCAGGGAAGAAACGGTTTAAGTTTGCAGGAGATGCATCAGGATCCGCAGAGAAGAAGTCACGGCTGTGGTTCAGCATACCCGTTAGGTTGATGGTCGGAACGACAGTTACAGAACCTGCGATGTCTTTACCAATCAGTTCACGAGCGGTCTTTTGCGCCGCTAAAACACCATTGTATTCGTCACCATGAACACCTGCTGTGATCATGATTTTCTTACCCGGTTTTTCGCCTTTGAAAACCAACACAGGCAAATGTTGCCATTGAGATAGGGCGTTGGTTGCGATACGGAACCAAAACTTATGCTCGCCTGCAGGCAAGTCTGTTACGTCAAGAGATTGAATGACTTGATGACCTTGAATTACGTCATCCAGAAATTGTGTTGCCATTAAAGTTGTCACTCCAAAACATCTTACTTCGATGCTTGTTTGCCATACGGCTTGAATTAAAAAAGGCGAGAACTTGTCTCGCCTTATTCTTTATACCCAAACTACGCTTTCGCGTTTAAGTTGCTTGGGGATATTGGTAATCAGTTTACGCAAAACCCATCACGTGAGCTGCGACGACGACAATGCTCGATAGGGTAAAGAGTAATAGCATAAAGCGCCAGCAGAATTTCGCCCAGTCACCCCAGTCGATACGACACACTCCCAGTGTTGCCATTAGAGACGCTGAAGTAGGAACGATAACGTTAGTGAAACCGTCACCAAGCTGGAATGCTAGAACCGCAACCTGACGTGTAACGCCAGCGATGTCTGCAAGAGGAGACAGTAGAGGCATTGTCAGCGCTGCTTGACCTGAACCTGAAGTCACGAAGAAGTTGAAGATAGATTGGAAAACATACATCAACCAAGCCGCAGCAACGTCAGGAAGACCGCTGATCACGCCACCAGCGCTGTTCAGGATCGAGTTCAACACGCTTGCTTCATCGGTAGTACCGCCACCTAGGATAAGCAATACGCCTTTCGCACAACCAACCAATAGAGCAGGAGCAAGCATGATTGCAGCACCTTCTTTAAATGCGTCAGCCGCGCAGTTTAGCGTCATGCCGTTTAGACGGAAGATCGTACCGATAATCGCAACGACAAAACCCATAGTGAAGAATTGAGACGCGATTTCCGGGATGTACCATGCGTTAGCCACTACGCCCCAAACGACCCATACTGTAGTTGCGATAACCGTAAGGATAACTAGGGTGTCACCTAGGTTCCAACGAGAGTCGTGATCACCAAGTTCTTGCTGGCGGAAGTATTTGTCAGTACGGTGGCTGTAAGAAAGCTTAGGGTTTGCTTTGATACGCGCTGCGTAAATCATAGTGAAAGCAATACCAATCGCGGTAAACGCAGCCCAAAGGCCCATACGTACAGTCATACCAGACAGAACCGGAATACCAGCGATACCTTGCGCGATCGCTACCGAGAATGGGTTCATCCAAGATGTTGCAAAACCAATCTGAGTCGCAACGTAGGTCACCATTACTGTAGTGATACCATCGTAGCCAAGGCGAACCATTAGTGGCGCAATGATAATCGCAAATGCAACGGCTTCTTCACCCATACCAAATACTGCGCCGCCCAAAGAGAACAGCAAGAACAGAACGGGAATGAATAGTGCTTCGTTACCTTTGGTCTTATCGATAAGGCGAAGGATACCGTTGTCTATTGTGCCTGTGCGCATTACCACGCCAAATGCACCACCGATAACCAGCATGAACATGATAACGCCAATCGCGCTGCCCCATTTAGAGCCTGAAACCAGACCTTCGAATGGGAAGTTCATTAGACCAATGCCACCGCCTGAAGCGAACAGTCCAACCTTGTTGTAAACCAATTCACCGTTTTCGTCGGTTGCATAAGAGAAAGAAGATGGATCGATAACTGTGCGAGTTTTTTCTGCACCGTCGACCATGTACGTCACCTGTTGGCTATCGAAATGACCAGCAGGAATTAAGTAGGTAAGAATCGCAGCAAGAATACCAACAATGAAGATCAAAATGAGGGTATCAGGCATCTGCCATGATTTAGGGGTTGCCGCCGATTCCGATGGCTGAGCGTGTGTGTGAGACATAACCTATTTCACGTCGAATAATAGAAAGCATGAAATATCGATAAAATAGAATAAAAAGTCAATATTAACTGAGTCGGTGAACTATAAATTCATCAATAATTTGATCTAAAGAGGGTTGAGTTGATTATCAATTATTTATTGGTTAATAATTTTGGCTGGATGTTGTATGGATGAAAACAGAGTTAGGACTTGTAGCGATTCACAAGCCCCATAATTATTCACTTTTCTGTATGAGATAGTTGTTCTGAATAAAACGCAGCAACATCGCGTAAATCTTCATCATTCAACATGCGTAATTGGGCTGCCATCATCTCAGCCAAAGGGCCTAAGCGAAGCCCATCTTGATAGGCTTTCATAGAATCATACAGGTACTGAGCATTCTGGCCAGCTAGGTTAGGGTAAGCGTCGTTAGTCGTTATGCCATTCGAACCATGACAATAGACACAGCTTGGTGATTTAAGTTTGCCTTTTTCTGCGTCACCGAATGGTTTCGCCACAACAGAGGAAGAGAGAATAAGAGACGCTAGAAGCACGTATCTAAGCATGGATAGTTCTCGAATTTAAAATATTGGTTTCGAGATAGAATAAAGCTTCCCCTTAGGGGAAGCTCAATGATCAAAATCAAGTTAAAGCATAGATTTAAGGCTAGATAGGAAAGTATCGATGTCTTGTGCCGAAATATCTTTATGCGTCACGAAGCGGATTGGGTTTCCTGGAGTAATCGTGATGCCTTGCTCTTTCATCTTTTCTGCAATACCAGCGATATCCACTTGTGGATCAAGTTTGGCAAAAACGATGTTGGTTTGAACAAATTCTGGATTAACAGAGAAACCAGGCAATTCCGCTAAACCTTCCGCTAATGTCTTTGCATTGATGTGGTCTTGTTGTAGTTGTTCCACTTGCTCGGTAAGGGCTAGTTTACCAGCTGCAGCAAGAATACCCGCTTGGCGCATACCACCGCCGACCATCTTTCTTAGGCGACGAGCTTTTGCGATGTACTCTTTGTTGCCAAGCAATAATGAGCCAACAGGGGCAGCCAAACCTTTAGATAAACAGATAGTCATTGAATCAAAGTACTGACCAATCTCTTTCACCGGAACATCAAGCGCAACGGCTGCGTTAAATACGCGAGCGCCATCTAGGTGCATCTGCAAGTTATGTTTGTTCACAAACTCACGAGCCTCTGCAAGGTAGGAAAGAGGAATCACTTTACCGTTGATGGTGTTCTCTAAGCTAAGTAGGCGAGTACGTGCAAAGTGCGCGTCATCTGGCTTGATTGCAGCTTCTAGCTTATCGAATGGCAAAGTACCGTCTGGGTTGTTTTCAATCGGTTGAGGTTGGATAGAGCCCAGTACCGCCGCACCGCCAGCTTCGTACTTGTAGTTATGCGCTTGCTGACCACATAGGTATTCGTCACCGCGCTCACAATGCGCCATTAAGCCAAGTAAGTTTGCTTGTGTGCCAGAGGTTGTGAACATTGCCGCTTCAAAGCCCGCAAGCTCAGCAGCAAATTGTTCTAACTCGTTAACGGTTGGGTCATCACCGTACACATCATCGCCGACAGGAGCGGTAAACATTGCTTCACGCATTGCTTGGGTAGGTTGTGTAACGGTATCTGATCGAAAGTCCATAATTCTCTCCTCGGTCGAAAAGACCTAAATATAACCGCAAAGACGAGCTTTGCTTAGGCAAGCGATAGTTTTGGCATCAGTAATCATGCCTTGAATAATCTGTTGTTCGAGTTCTTCTCGTGACAATGTCACCACTTCAATGACTTCATCGTCGTCACACTCGTATCGATTGGTCCTGTTCAGTTGCTCAGCAACAAACAAGTACTGGATTTCATCACAGAAACCAGCAAGAGGGGTAACTTGACCAAGCGATGTGAACTTTTCGGCGCTGTATCCTGTTTCTTCTTCCAACTCTCTTTGAGCGCAGTGCAAAGGATCTTCATCGCCTTCACGTGTGCCAGCAGGCAATTCAAGCAGCCATTTGTTAAGAGAGGGGCGGAATTGATTAACAAGAACGATGTTGCCATCTGAAGTAATGGGTAAGATAACGGCAGCACCGGGGTGTTGGATAGTGGTATGTTTGATCATCCGACCAGTTGGTAGCTTGATTTCCTCTTCGACCAGAGAAATCTGCTTCCATGTATGAATTGTTTTGCTCATGCAGTTGTGGATCCTAGCTGTAACCGCGTGTTGACGTGTTTTGCACATTAACCACAAACCGCGTGAAACAAAAGTAGAAAATGGTTTCATACTCTTATGAAACCTGCACTTTCAGTGAGTTATGTCCCATAAATGAAAACTATGGTTACCCGCGCACGCGCGCGAGGAGCATCTGGTATAACCGAGGTTCACTAAAAAATACACTTGTAACAAAGTGATAACAAATGTATAAAATTAAATATACAGCCTCAGTTCAACAGCCGGAGCTTTTATGATTCAACCATCTTTCGCATCAAATGCAGAAAAGGCGCTTCTTTCAGAGCGTATCAACAAGCTGGCTAAAGCACTGACCGACGGCGTTTACGAGCGTGAACACACCATCAAACTTTGTCTTCTTGCCGCTCTAGCGGGTGAGAGCGTCTTTCTTTTAGGTCCTCCGGGCATTGCAAAAAGCTTAATCGCCAAACGTCTTATCCAAGCATTTGATAACAGTAGTTACTTTGAGTACTTAATGACTCGCTTCTCAACACCAGAAGAAGTGTTTGGTCCGTTGAGCATTCAAGAGCTGAAAGATAATGGTCGTTACGTTCGTCTTACCCAAGGTTACCTACCAACGGCGCAGGTGGTTTTCCTTGATGAGATCTGGAAAGCAGGCCCTGCTATTCTGAACACGTTGTTGACCGTTGTGAACGAAAAGACATTTAAAAACGGCAGCGATATCGAACGTGTACCGATGCGTCTTTTGGTTTCTGCATCAAACGAGTTGCCAGATGAAGACAGCGGCTTAGACGCACTTTATGACCGTATGTTGGTGCGTGTGTTTGTAAACCGCATTCAGGACAAACAAAACTTCAAATCCATGCTGACAGTGGGTACGTCTCAAGAAGCGCAAGTTCCAGAAGGCTTGGCGATCACAGACGAAGAATACCACCTCTGGCAGCAACAGCTCGACAAACTCACTCTGACGGACAACGCATTCGAAAAGCTGTTCCAACTAAAAACGATGTTGGAAACCAAAGTCGAGTCTGAGTTTGGCGACGCATCATTAACAGACATGTACGTGTCTGACCGCCGTTGGAAAAAAGCGGTCAAACTGCTTAAAGCAAGTGCATTCTTTAATGGTCGTGACGAAATCAACCCACTTGATCTTCTGCTACTTCAAGATTGTTTATGGAACAGCCCTGAGTCACGCGATGTCGTTCGCGGTGTGATTCAAGAGTTCGCACTTAAACATGCCTTTGACCAGCAAGAAGCAGAACAAGAGATCGAATACTGTCGTGAATCTTTGGTTGATGTACAGCGTGAGCTTGAAGACAAATATCGCATGACGCTAAACGCTGAAGCAGCAACAGGTCTGCTTCGCAAAGAAACCATGAGCTTCGACACATCCAAAGCGAAAACTTACAAAGTAGGCGCGGCGGTGAATCTGGTTAAGCTGGTTATTCTACAAAGCAACATGTCGGTTTCTGAATCAGAGAAGGGTGACAGCCGCTGGGTATACGTGCCAAAAGATGAGCTTGATCGAGTAATCAAAGATGGCCATGGCGATGTGTATGGCTACGTAAACCAAAACACCAATATGTGTCGTTTGCGTTTTGATGTCGATGCAGCCAACAACCTAGTGATCCGTGACATTGCTAACCGAGGCGTGTTGGTGAGCTTGGTTACTAAACAAGGTTTAGATGTTGAGCTTTACCAAAAATGGTTGGCAGAAAGCGAAAAAGCAGTCAGCCAATTGAGTGAAGCTGAACATCATATGCGTAAGGTTAAAGCCAATTTCCATGGCGCATTGCCGCACAGCTTCGTGGATCCAGAGTTACCACGTCTAATGGAGTCGAGTCTACAACAGGTGAGCCAGAGACTTGAGTCTATCCAAGGTGAAAGCGAGAAGATCATTCAACGCTTCAAAAACTTACATCAGTTTTTCTCTTAAGGAGACGACATGTTAGGTGCAGACGGACTCAACTTAGCGCTCATGGTGGCAGATTCAGGCATCATTGATAGTGCGGTTAACGATTTAATGGCGCGTTCACAAGTCATGATGGTGGCGGAAAACCGAGGCATGAAATCCTCATTAAAAAACCATCTACTTAAATGGCGTGGCAACGTGAAAAAGCGCATGACGAAAGTCTGTGAGACAGAACGTTTCCAACAAGAACTCGCACTTTACCAAGAAGTCATTTATTGGGATGAGAACGAGTTCTTTGAACGCATTGACGACGTGATCAAGAAGCTTGAATGGCACTCAGCGTTTTACATGCAAGCGCGTCGTATGATGGAGAAGAACAAAGGGGTGAACAATCCAATGTTCCCTCATTACTTCTGTGACCAGTGGTATCAAAGCCTTGCTGAAGCAATCAAACAAGCACAAGTTTCTGAGCTTGAAGAGAACAAAGAAAAAGTCCTTAACGACCTTTATCAACGTATGGAAACCATGCGCAACATGGACAAAGTGACGGAAGCTGGTGACGAAGAAAGCGTAGGGCGCTTGTGGGATATGGCGTCCGCTAAGTTGAGTAAAACCGACTTAACCGTGATGAAGCGCCACGCAGAGTTCCTTAAAAAGCACAAAGGCTTGCAAGATATCGCAGAACAGCTTGGTCGCATGGCGGGACAAGTGAATGATCCTGACCTCAACCGCGCACCAGCAGAAGAGCTGCAAATGGTTGAGGAAAAGAGTGACGAAGCGACAGACGATATCGTCGGTATTCATGAAAGTGATGATCTCAACAAACTGCTACCGAACGAAACCATGTTTTTGGCGTACCCAGAGCTGGAAGTCGTGTTCTACAAGCATCTGGTTGATAAACGTTTGATGAACTACCGCACGCAAGGTAAGTCTCGCACACTACGTAAAGTGAAAGCGCACAAACCAGATCACAAAGCGGTCGACGTTGAAAAAGGACCGTTTATCGTTTGTGTTGATGCGTCAGGCTCGATGAGTGGCTTCCCAGAACAATGTGCCAAGGCTATGGCTTATGCACTGATGCAAATCGCTCTGGCTGAACAACGTGACTGTTATGTGATTATCTTCTCTACTGAGCACATTACTTACGAGTTAACGCGTCAGGATGGCTTACGTGAAGCTGCCGACTTTTTAACTTACAGCTTCCATGGTGGTACGGATTTGGAGCCAACGTTGATTAAATCCATCGATTTGATGAACAGCGACAAATACAAAAACGCCGACATGGTTGTGATTTCAGACTTCATTGCGCCAAAACAGCAAGATGAGTTGCTCGCAAAAGTTGATGCGTTAAAAGCGAAGAAGAACCGCTTCCATGCCATTAGCTTGTCGAAGTACGGCAACCCAGCATTAATGTCGATGTTTGACCACACTTGGTCTTACCATCCAAATGTAGTAGGGCGCTTATTTAAACGCGTTGCCAACGGTTAATAGCGTGAATAGAGATACAAAAGCGGCATCGATTGCCGCTTTTATTTCGTCTATCTGTTTTGATTTGTCTTAACCAAAGTGAGTAAATCTGTACGGTTTAGGTCGAATTAACATCGGATTGGTTTAAAACAAAGCAAACAAACAGAAATTTTGGATTTTTATTTGACTATATTTCCTGAATCCGTAAAGTAGCACCCAACGCGACGGAGCAGAGCCTTTAAGCGTAAACAATTTGGCGCCTTGGCAGAGTGGCTATGCAGCGGATTGCAAATCCGTGGACCTCGGTTCGACTCCGGGAGGCGCCTCCATATTATCGGATATGGCAATAGCGATATTCAGATGCGAGAGCATCAACAATAGACCAGCGAGAGCTGGTTTTTTTTTGTCCGAAATTTGGTGTGTGAATACGCTATATTCAGTATCTTAGATAGCCCTCAAGAACGTCTTACAAAAGTTTACCTCACCATACAAACTAATACGCTGTTGCTAGTTTATCTTTAACCCGATGATACAAAGAAGTTTTTGGCTTCGCTCTGCTGTTGTTTAGTGAGGCGATATCTTTTCTTGAGTGTGTATAGTATTTTGTATATCAACATTTGCTGTTATCATTTTTATCAATAAGAGCTGCAGCTGATTAACATCTCTGTAGCTTTGTAGCCTCTCCCATGTGCCACGGGGAGAACGCTCCTTACAATCGATACGACAACAGGAAAACAATACGTGACCTTTAGAATACATACTGCTCATGCATATTCCCTTTTGATGTTTACCACCCTATTTGCTTTAGCAGGCTGTGGAGGTGACTCCGGCGGTACAACTGTTACACCGCTTGGTGAACCTCAAACTCCATACACCCCTAAATTTGCTTCTGAAAGTTTAGTTCTAAACTTAAAAGATAATAGGGACATTAATGTCGAACGTGTTGAAAATACAAGTCGACTCGTTTCTGCTTTTTATGATGAAGAAATGGAGAGACTCTTTTCCGCTGTAGGTTTACCTGACAATTCGACAATAGACGACTTAAGAAACAAGCTTTCAGCCCTAGTTGGCGAAACGGAACGTGGGTATGACAGAATGTATTCTATTTACGATTCTGGTGTGAGCTTCCATATTGATTCAAATTCTTACCTCGCCTTTGGCCTAAAAGATATTTTTGAGGACCAATCCGAATTGCGAGGGGATCATTACACTCATATAGGGCTTGTTTCGATACCTAACCAGATAGATTGCTCTTTGATAATAAGTGTTTTTGATAAACCATCTCTCACGTGCGAGAGTAACGATGACGGCAATCAACTTGCCATGTCATACAGAGAAACAAATCAGTGGGCTGAATACAGTTTTAAGTTGTCGTCAGATGATTTCAATTTTGATGAAACATCTGTCACCTTTCAGCCTAATACAAGGAAAATTGAGCTGAAGCAAAACGGTAACTCTGCAAAAGAAGGATGGTTAAACAATGACACATCAGTATCATGGATTAACTAGAACGACCGATTAATTCTGACAACAAGGGCGAGCCTTACCAGCTCGCCTTTCTCGTTGGGAAAGCCTTTAAAAGCCAAGTGTGAACTTTCTTGCGGCAATCTATGGGAAATCTCTTTAGAATGTCTTGTTGGACAAGCAAGCAGTGAAGACACATGAGAAATACCGACGACTACATTATTTTCTATCATTTGGTTGAGCAAGGTTCATTCAGCGCCGCTGCAAGACAAATGGAACTCACTAAGTCGGTCGTCAGTAAGCGCATTGCCAAATTAGAGCAGGAGATAGGTGTTCAACTGCTTTATCGAACCACACGCACGCTTAAACTGACAGAAGCGGGGCAATCCTTCTTCGAACATGCTCGTAGTGTTTATCAAGCCGTCGCGACCGCCGAGGAGTCGATTGTTGGTTTAGGCAAGAGCCTATCCGGCAACATCAAGATTACCGTTCCGACCATCTCTGGTGAACTTATCCTTCCTACCGTCATTTCTGAATTCAACCAAGCTTATCCAGATATCAACATTGATATGGATCTGGACAACCGATTCGCCGACATCGTCAACGAAGGTTTTGACCTTGCCATTCGTACTGGGGTTTTACCTGACTCAAGCCTAATCGCGCGTAAGCTAGTTGATGCAAACTGGATTGTGTGTGCATCGCCTAGGTACGTCGCCAAACATGGCAAACCAAAAACGCCGGACGATCTCACCAAGCACAATTGCTTGGTTTACGCCTATCAAGAGACAGGGGCTCGCGAGTGGGCTTTCAAGCGTGATGATGAGGTGCATCAGGTCAAGGTGGATGGAAATCTATGTACCAATAACTCATCTGCGTTACGCAACGTCGCTTTGCTAGGGCAAGGTATCATTTATGTGCCTCGGGTACTGGTTTATGAAGACTTGCAGCAAGGTAAGCTGATTCAGTTGTTTAAAGACGAAACGGCTAAGTGTTTGGGCATTTATGCCGTGTACCCATACACTCGTCAGCAACCAGAAAAGATTAAGATCTTTATCGAGCATCTGTATCAATGCTTTCAACGTCGTAGCCATCAATTCTAGTGGCTCAACTTTTCTAAAAGTAATGATTCTTCTTTGATCGAAGGAATTCGCTCTAAATTTTAAACTCTCCAATCTATCGACTTTCTTCATTAACCGACAATGTCACAACCATATAACGCTGCTATAACGTCATGGTATTCACATGTTGTGGTTTTGTTTTGGCTGAATATTCTTTCAAGGTCAGGTATGTAAGGCCTTGTTGACACTTTCGACTTTCTTTTTCTTCGATATCGTGCACATTTGTTAACAATGTACTTTGCTATTGTTTCTTTTTGGAAACGATAAGTTTCTTTGTTGATTTTATAGTCCTTATAATTTTAAGTAATTGAATATATAGGTAATTAATGTGGTTAACTTTATCTGGACGTTGTTATCGGACTTTGGTGGCATGGACGTTCAGATTCGGACTACTTATATTGGCTGGGCATAATAACTAGAGATACGGATATGAAACAGAAGCAGCTCATCGACGCGTTTGTCACCATTGTCGGGGAAGAAAATGTCCTTACCGATCAAATCAAAACCAAGTATTACCGCAGCGGTTTTCGCTCAGGAAGTGGCACGGCATTGGCGGTGGTTTTTCCTAAGACTTTACTAGAGCAGTGGAAGGTCATCCAACAATGTGTAGACAATAATTGCATCATCATCATGCAAGCGGCTAAGACGGGGCTGACCGAAGGCTCAGCGCCAAATGGTAGTGATTACGACCGCGACGTGGTGGTGATCAATATTACCAAGATGAAGCAAATCTATCTGTTAGACGGCGGTAAGCAAGCGGTTTGTCTTCCGGGAGCAAGTTTACATTCATTAGAAAAAGAGCTGCGAGCAGTTAATCGTGCGCCGCATTCAGTGATTGGTTCTTCCTCTCTTGGCGCAACCGTTGTAGGTGGCATTGCAAACAACTCTGGCGGCGCTTTGGTTAAACGTGGTCCGGCTTACACAGAGTTAGCAATATTCGCTCAGGTGGACAAAGACGGTAAGCTCAATCTTGTTAACCACCTTGGTATTGAAGGATTAGGCTCGACGCCTGAAGAGATCTTACAGAACATTCAGGATGGTAACTTCGACCCAGACAAAGTGATTCATGATGAACGCATGGCGTCGGATAAAGAATACGACGAACGTGTTCGCGATGTGACTTCAGTTATCCCATCGCGCTTTAATGCCGACGAACGCCGTCTGTACGAGGCGAGCGGTTGTGCGGGTAAGCTTGGCGTGTTCGCTGTTCGAGTCGATAGCTATCCAACCCCTGAGAAAGAGCAGGTGTTCTACCTAGGTACTAACGATCCAGATAAACTGACCAAGCTGAGAAAAGATTTCCTTACTCAATTCGAAAACTTACCAGAAATGGGTGAGTACCTTCACCGAGACATCTTCAACATGGCAGAGAAATACGGTAAAGATGTGTTCCTTTCTATCGATTTATTAGGCACAGACAATCCGCCTAAGATGTTCTCGCTGAAAGCTAAGGTTGAAAACTTCTTAGAGCGTGTGCCGTTGGTTAGCAAATACCTGCCAGATACTATTCTCTACTACGCAAGCAAGTTGTTCCCGCAGCATCTTCCTAAACGCATGTTGGAATACCGTGATAAGTACGAACACCATCTTGTCCTTAAAATGAGCGATGGCGGTATTGTCGAAGCGCAGAAGTACCTTAAAGAGGTGTGGGCGGCTGAGCACGACAGTGACTTCTTCGAATGTACGCCAGAAGAGGGTAAGAAAGCGTATCTACACCGTTTTGCAGCAGCAGGCGCAGCCATTCGTTACGAAACCATTCATCGCAAGGAAGTGGAAGACATCGTTGCTCTTGATATTGCGTTACGACGTAACGATGAAGAGTGGTTAGAAACATTACCAGAAGAAGTAAGTAAGAACCTCGTTAAGTCTCTCTATTACGGGCACTTTATGTGTTATGTATTCCACCAAGACTATGTCTTCAAAAAGGGCACCGACACCAAGTTGATGAAGAAGTTAATGCTGGAGCACCTCAACAGTCGCGGTGCAAAATACCCAGCGGAACACAACGTAGGGCATCTGTACGAAGCGGAAAACTCGCTGCAAAAGTTCTACCATCAACTTGATCCAACCAACACCTTCAACCCTGGCATAGGTAAAATGGACCGCTACAAGCGTAACTGTAACTGCTGTGCGTAAGCACTAAACCGATATGATGTGGAGAGTCGCTTAATACAGCGGCTCTTTTTTTAACAAGAAATAGTGTAATAAGCCGTTTGAGTTTTAATCGGATCGCTCAACTCCCATACGTTCAGTCGTGTTTTTAACCACATGAATCAAAAAGAATAAATTTATTGTTGACCTGAAATCTTAATCCGTTAAAGTACGCCTCGTTCTCACGGCGAAGGTCGTTAGAACAGATGGTGTTACCATCGCATTGATTGCGTTGCCCTGGTGGTGGAATTGGTAGACACAAGGGATTTAAAATCCCTCGACGTTCGCGTTGTGCCGGTTCAAGTCCGGCCCGGGGCACCATCCGAAAATTGAGTGGGTGAATTTAATATCCCGCCGTCGAGTTGACCGGCCGAGTGTCGGACCATCAATTCCGGCCCGGGGCACCATCTCAAATTATGCGACACTAGCTCAGTTGGTAGAGCGCAACCTTGCCAAGGTTGAGGTCACGAGTTCGAACCTCGTGTGTCGCTCCAGTTGAGGCGCCTTGGCAGAGTGGCTATGCAGCGGATTGCAAATCCGTGGACCTCGGTTCGACTCCGGGAGGCGCCTCCATTATTTTCGAAAGCTCGTCATCATGACGGGCTTTCTTCGTTTTAGCGCAACAGAATTGACGCGCCTTACTTCCTCTTTCTGCTGTTTACTTATTATCTCCTCCCTGATTATTTGATCGTGATTCAATAATTGCGTTCAATTAGTTATTGGTTTTATAAATGTTACACAACTCAATAATTGTAGAGGGTGATTGGTGATAATTTCTCCACGATTGTAGTCCGAACTTTTTGTTGTACAACAAACGGTTAGTTGGATCTTTTCTTCCTGTCATGTTGGCTCTCTAAGCTCGAACTTCGTTCTAAAACGTGAGAGAAAAATAATGAAAACATTCAACCTTACACCCACACTTTTACCTTTAACTTTGCTGCTCAGTTCGCCGGTAATGGCGGCTCAAAATGGAACCATGATGCAGTATTTCCATTGGTATGTGCCAAATGACGGTGCACTCTGGACGCAAGTTGAAAACAACGCGCCAGCACTATCGGACAACGGCTTTACCGCATTATGGCTACCGCCTGCCTATAAAGGTGCTGGTGGCAGCAACGACGTAGGTTATGGCGTTTACGATATGTATGACTTGGGGGAATTTGATCAAAAAGGATCGGTGCGAACCAAATACGGCACGAAAGATCAATACCTCGATGCCATCAAAGCGGCACACGCAAACAACATTCAAATTTATGGTGATGTGGTGTTTAACCACCGTGGCGGTGCGGATGGTAAATCGTGGGTCGACACCAAGCGAGTCGATTGGAACAATCGGAACATTGAACTCGGCGACAAATGGATTGAAGCTTGGGTCGAATTTAGCTTTCCGGGGCGTAACGACAAATACTCAGATTTCCATTGGACGTGGTATCACTTTGACGGCGTTGACTGGGACGACGCAGGTAAAGAAAAAGCGATCTTCAAATTCAAAGGCGATGGCAAAGCATGGGATAGGGAAGTCAGTTCTGAAAAAGGCAACTATGACTATCTCATGTACGCAGATTTAGATATGGACCACCCAGAAGTGAAGCAAGAGCTGAAAGACTGGGGCGAGTGGTACTTAAAAATTACGGGTGTGGATGGCTTCCGAATGGACGCAGTCAAACACATCAAATATCAATACCTGCAAGAGTGGATCGATTACTTGCGACAGAAAACGGGCAAAGAGTTGTTTACTGTCGGTGAGTACTGGAACTACGGCGTGAACAATCTGCACAACTTTATCACCAAGACGTCTGGCAGTATGTCGTTGTTTGATGCACCGTTACACATGAACTTCTATAACGCTTCACGCTCCGGTGGTAACTTCGACATGCGTCGTATCATGGATGGTACCTTGATGAAGGACAACCCAGTGAAAGCAGTGACTCTGGTTGAGAACCACGATACGCAGCCTCTTCAAGCGCTAGAATCTCCTGTCGATTGGTGGTTCAAGCCTCTCGCGTACGCGTTTATCTTGTTACGTGAAGAGGGCTATCCGTCAGTCTTTTATGCTGATTACTACGGCGCGCAATACAGTGATAAAGAGCACGACATCAACATGGTGAAAGTGCCGTACATTGAGCAATTGGTGAAAGCTCGTAAAGATTATGCGTATGGTAAACAGCATTCTTACCTCGACCATTGGGACGTGATTGGCTGGACAAGAGAGGGGGATGCGGAACATCCTAACTCAATGGCGGCTATCATGAGCGATGGCCCTGGTGGAGCAAAATGGATGTACACAGGTTCGCCGAGCACTCGTTACGTCGATAAGTTAGGTATTCGCAACGAAGAAGTCTGGACTGACGCCAACGGTTGGGCAGAGTTCCCAGTGAACGGTGGTTCGGTTTCTGTTTGGGTTGGCGTTAAATAATCCAACTTTCAGACTTGCAGATGTGACGAATTTCGAAAATAGTGCGCATTTAATCAATGTGTTGTTTGATATTCATGAAACATATGCGTAACTTTATACCAAAGTATTATCACTAGGCAGATTAAGGAAGGGAATCTATGGCTGACGTTTTGATTGTTGCGATTGTATTCGGTGCAATATTTGGTGGCGGTATCGTTAAGCTTATTCTTAATCATCGTAAGGAAGTAAGAGCGTTAGAGATTTCTGAACGCAACCAGATGAGTCAAGAAGAGCGAGATGGTCTGAACAAGCAAGTAGAAGACCTAAAACAACGTGTTGAAGTATTAGAGCGCATCGTTACTGACAACAGATACCAACTTGATAAAGAAATTGCGTCTTTGTAATTCCGAACCAAGAAGAAAGAGCCAGTTTAATACTTAACTCCTATCACTTAACG
>NZ_JAHGAH010000679.1:0-774 GCF_030248475.1 Vibrio sp. D173a | reverse complement strand
ACACAACCGACCCCATCGCTATCATTGACGGAGATGGGAATATCTGTTCGATCAACACCTCATTTAGCCGACTGTTTGGGTATAGCTTACATGATGCTAAAGGGAAGAATATGAGCCGCCTACTGCAAGGCAAGAACACAGACATCACCGAAGTGAAACGTGTATCAGAAGCAATCGAACACCAACATGCAGTAGAAAGTCAACTTGAGCACTATCATAAAAGCGGCCATCCATATTGGGTAGAGCTGTCTGTGAAACCCATTTTCAACGATGAAAAATTTGAACACCTTGTATGTATACAAAGAGACATCACTAAACAGAAACAGCTCGAACAAGCGCTAGAAGCCAAAGTGACTCAAGCCAATCTAGCCACTCAAGCCAAGTGAGTTAACCAAACCTACGCAAGATCTCGACAAACTGGCGCAGAAAGTCATGCTCAGCGAAGAGTTAGACGCCGCACAGAAATTGGGCAAGCAGGTCGCACAGTCTAGTCGTCTACTCCAAGCATCGCTTAATTACGTGATTAAACTCGCTCATCTAGATAACGAAGAAATCACACCACACCCACAGCGACACAATATCTCAAGCTATATACTCCACAAGAAAGGGGTCATCGATGGGTTAGCTCACGGTAACGGTTTAACACTGGAATCTAAAATCTCCCTGCCCGATCACTGCCAAGCTATGCTGGATGAAAGCTTAATTGACACCATTATCGACTTTTTTGCACTCAGTGCTGTGTCTCAATTGCAAGGTGGAAAGCTGCGCTTTGAA
>NZ_JAHGAH010000678.1:0-871 GCF_030248475.1 Vibrio sp. D173a | reverse complement strand
TCTTCACAAGAAGGACACTTCATACGCTTGCCTCGTTTATAGTTCATCAATTTTGTCAGCGGCGCATTATACCCATTCGGATCTCGACTGCAATACGCACCAATATAATGCGATCTGTTGCTTATTTGGGCATATACTTATTGTGTTGTATGTCACTTATAGACTTATTAGGTAGTGCCGAGCGTCTAGAAACCAGATAAAGCCCTATATTTTATAAGCTTAGCTGCTATTTTGACCGGGTGATGTCTCAGGATGGCACATTTATTGATTAATTTGATAATTAAATGATCTCGGTAAAGGTGTACCAAGGAAGATGTGTGCCACAGTCGGGATATAGAGATTTGTCAGCTGCTAGGAAAGGTTTATGAAACTAACGGACATGTCGTTCAAGCAAAAAATATTTGCTCTGCTTATTCTACCCATACTCGGGTTTCTGTGGCTCAGTGTAACGGCCATATCCTTTCGGTGGTGTACAGTGAACTGGTGCACGAGCTTCAGAAAGAGCGAGGCATGACGGCAGGGTTCTTGGGCGCGAAGGGCACTAAGTTTGGTAAAGAGCTTAGCGACCAACGTAAACTGACTAACCAAAAGCGTTCTGCTCGCAACGACTTTTGGCAATCACAAACTGTCGAGTTGTCAGAGATCACGCAACTCAATCAAACGATTTCTCAAGGCCTCAATCGAATTACAGACATTCGTCGTCAGGTTGACGCTCAAACTATCCCTCTAGGTCAGGCGCTTGCTTATTACACCCAGCTTAATGCGAAGTTATTGAGTGTCTCTTCTTTGATTGCAGATCTTAGCAGTGATTCGGTCATCACACGTGAGACCATTGCGTACTACAACTTCCTTCAAGGTAAAGCGAGAGCGG
>NZ_JAHGAH010000677.1:0-1166 GCF_030248475.1 Vibrio sp. D173a | reverse complement strand
TTAGCCCCCCAGTATAGGTGAATCTCTTTTTGGCTGTTCTGGGCGATACAGTGATCAAGAATAGAACGTACGTAACTGAAACCCGTACCACCAGCTACTAGTAATAGTGGACGATCGCTCTCTTCTTTTACCCAAGCGTCACCGTGAGGCGCATCAATCGCGATATCTCCATCTTCTGCTAGCGCTTTTTGCATTGCTTCTACTACTTCAAGAGCGTAAGCATTATGCTCAGCTGCACCGATATGCAGCTCAAGCTCTCCTTCATGGCGACAAGGGCTGCTTGCGATTGAGAATGGGCGCTTATCTTTCTCGCCCATCTCTACCATTAGGTATTGGCCAGCTTTAAAAGCAACTGGTGTTTCTGGGTGAAGTAGAATTTGGTACGTGTTACACGCCAATGGCTCGATAGACTTCACTTTACATTTAATTGTCATGCTATTCCTCTCACAGACCTTTAATCAGCAAAGGTCAGGACTAAATTACTTTCTGCTATTGCTTGGCAAGCGAATATCCACCCTTGTTGCTGCTCTTTCTCTGTAAGCATTGGCTCAAGGTGGTAACTGACTTGCCCTTCTAGTTTTTTGCACATGCACATCGCACAAGCACCTACTTGGCAACGGTTGGGGAAGTTAATGTTGCTGTTGAGCGCAGCATCCAACACCGTTTGCCCTTTTTCTCTATCGAAGGTGATATTCTCTGGATATAAGACTACTTGGTAGCTCATAAGATTCCTAGTTGTCCCCAGATACTATCAACTTTTTCGACAATCTTTGGATCTTTTGTAATGGGTGTACCCCATTCACGTCGACACTCTTGACCCTGAATCTTATTTGTCGCATCCAAGCCCATACGAGATAGCGAAGATGGTTGTGATTCAAAAATCGTATCGCGCGCCGGATCCATACGAGTGGTGATAGCCCAGATAATATCGTTCCAATCACGAACATTAACGTCGCCATCACACACAATCACGAACTTGTTATCTGCAAATTGCTGCCAGATGGTCTCCATCACTTCTTTTGCATGATGGGCCTTTGACTTCTCAATGGAAACCACGACCATGCTGCTATTGTCGTTCTGCAGATGAATATCGATGATTTCTGGATGAGTTTGCTTGATCTGCTGTAACGCTTGCTCGCATACAGGCTGAACTTCACTTACTAAAG
>NZ_JAHGAH010000676.1:0-713 GCF_030248475.1 Vibrio sp. D173a | reverse complement strand
AAAGGAGAACGACTTCGTCTGTTGGTTTACCTAGACCTAGTGTGTTGTCTGGACGTTCATCTTGAATTTCGACGTCTTGAATCTCGACACCAGTAGGGTTTGCTTCAACGATTTGGCCGTTCTCGTCTTCTTTTGCTGCTTCTGTTTTGTATTCCCAGCGACAAGCGTTAGTGCAAGTACCTTGGTTAGGATCGCGTTTGTTCATGTAACCAGGAAGTAAGCAGCGACCAGAGTACGCCATGCAAAGTGCACCGTGAACAAAGATCTCTAGTTCTGTTTCTGGACAGTGTTCGCGGATCTCTTCGATCTCTTCCAGTGATAGCTCACGAGATAGAATTACACGCTCCACGCCTTGCGTCGCCCAGAATTTTACCGTAGCCCAGTTAACAGCATTAGCTTGAACTGAAAGGTGAATTGGCATTTCAGGGAATGCTTCACGAACCATCATGATAAGACCAGGATCAGACATGATTAGGGCATCAGGGCCCATGTCTACAACTGGTTTAAGGTCGCGGATAAATGTCTTCAGTTTAGAGTTGTGCGGCTGAATGTTACACACAACGTATAGCTTCTTGCCTTGAGCATGAGCTTCGTTGATACCAATTTGTAGGTTTTCGTGGTTAAACTCGTTGTTACGAACACGAAGGCTGTAACGAGGTTGGCCTGCATATACCGCATCTGCGCCGTAGGCAAATGCATAACGCATGTTTTTA
>NZ_JAHGAH010000675.1:0-1216 GCF_030248475.1 Vibrio sp. D173a | reverse complement strand
GTACTGCTGTATATGCGTTGTCTTTGAATTCAAAAATCTGATACTCGATTGCCGCCTGATCATCAGCAAGCAGTAAGCCTTGAGCGGACGCGATCACTTGATAGATATCGCGATATCCATCCTCTAGGTTTTCTAGCACAGGTTGCACGACATTATTCAATTCGTGATTGATCGCGGCCTGTTGGTTCGACTTAATCACGTTCATGATGGTGACCGTAGAGAAGACAATCACGATCACCAATAATGGGATAGCTATCTTGCTGCGGATGGAAAGGTTGTTGATGCTCATTGGTCCTCTTTAACCGTACGATATTTGATATTATTCATATAATATATCGTATGCGGAATAATCAACGCTATGAATTTGTGAGGTCGATCTCATAGCAAACGTTATCGCAAATTCATTCGCTGACAATTTAACCAACCGATAGAATTTGGAACCAATTTATCTTATAGATTTTGCTCGATAGACTGGCGATAGCGAGCAAATAGAACCATAATGTGAGGCTGTTAAATCGATAGGTAAAAACATGAAAATTTGTGGCGTTGAAATCAAGGGTAATGATGCGATCATTTGTCTACTTTCTCTTTCAGATAGCGTATTCAACATCCCTGACTGCCGCGTTTCTAAGGTCGCTATCCGCGACGCAAATGACACGCAAAACATGAAGGACTTCCAATTCTCTTTCGCTAAGCTAATGGAAGACTACCAAGTCGAGAAAGTAGTGATTCGCCAGCGTCAAACCAAGGGTAAATTCGCAGGCGGCGGCCACGGCTTCAAACTGGAAGCTGCGATCCAATTGATCGATGGCCTTGATGTTGAAGTGGTAACACCTGCGGCAATCAAAGAAAGCCTAAAGCACAACCCACTGATGATGAAGTTCAAAGAGACTGGCCTAAAACAGTACCAAGAAGCACCATTCACAACCGCTTATGCGTGCTTGATGAACAAAGCGTAATCGCAAGGTCGCTTAAAAGATGAAAGAGCCCGAAATAGGCTCTTTTTTATTGGAATTAAGAAATATCAGTCGATGGTGTCACCCTTCGGATCTCACTTGGGCCTTCCACTTAACACCCTGTGACAACTTAGGCTTCTTCACCACTAAATAGACAGCAACCGCGGCCAACGCAAAGCCCAACGCACCATAACCATCAAACGACTCACCAAACATCAGCCAAGCCTGAATGGCAGTCGTTGGCGGTACAAGATAAAAGA
>NZ_JAHGAH010000674.1:0-1229 GCF_030248475.1 Vibrio sp. D173a | reverse complement strand
TAGAAGCTCGTCTTCGATCATCTCGCCGTTAAAGATGTACTGCGTGTAATCTTCGTTGTCCATGAAGATGTACTCGTTGCCATCAACGTAAGAGAACATTACAGCGCGCTTAGTCACATCGATAGTTTCAACGATTTCGTCAGCCTTATGGCGAACTTCAGCTTTTACGCCTGTTGCTACGTCGTTACCACGGAAACGGTAGATCTTTTGACCACCACGACCGCCTGGTGTTGTGATTTCGATATCTTTAACTAGAAGCGTTTTGCCATCTACGTCGATCGCAAAACCTTTTTTAATTTCACTTGCTCTAGGCATTTTGTGTTTATCCTTATTGGTTCTATCCGCTGATTATATCTCGGAGAACCTATAAATAGGAATAGCTTGAATCATAAAGTCTCCTAAGCGGTCATAGAGAAATAGTTAAATCATTCAATTTATTGACGAACTCACTTATGCAGCTACCTGTTATTGACCCGAAAGTGCCTTTTCAGCCCGAGTTTCAACCTGTGGTAAACGACCTGATTACATTTTTAAAAAGTGGCTTAGGTTCGAATCTTCACAGCGTTTACATTTATGGCAGTGTAGCGAGGAAAACGGCAAAACCTGGGCAATCTAATCTTGATGTCGTTGTAGTCACGCACCGTTCGTTTGCCGATCAAAGAACCACGCTACTCAATACGATTAAGTGGCGCTTCCAAAAGAGCTTCCCACAGGTAACGCAAGTCTCTATTAAAACAGCGTTAGTTAGTGAAATTGTCGACTTCGAGAATATCTTCACTTGGGGTTTCATGCTTAAGCACCTAGCGGTATGCGTACATGGTGAGGATCTTTCAGATTGCTATGGCGACTTTGAAACCAGTTGGGAGATCGCCAAACACTGGAATATGGACGTTGAAAACTGGTTAGCGGTTTATCGTAACAAGATTGCTAGAGCCGCGACGCCGGAAGAGCAGATTGCCGCGCAGGTTATCATTACGAAAAAGTTACTTAGAGCCAGCTATTCGCTGATCATGTACCGAGATAAATATTGGTATGACGATCCATTAGAGTGTGGTCAGCAGTTTTTGAAATATCATCCTGACAGAGAAGTAGAAATTCAACGCTTAGGGATACTGTTGGCAGGCAAGCCAGTTCCTAATCGTTCGGTAATTGGGATTTTGGATGGCTTTGGCGAGTGGCTGGTTAAACAGTATGAGAAAACCGAGTTTAGCATTGGTTAAAAGTGGGTA
>NZ_JAHGAH010000673.1:0-698 GCF_030248475.1 Vibrio sp. D173a | reverse complement strand
GTTTCTATGGAGTTAGCGGTAGAACGAATTATTTACGGTAAAAGCCTTAACAATGGCCAGGTTTGTGTCGCTCCTGATTATGTAATGGTTCCGGAAGGCAAGAAAGAAGCATTCATTTCAGAATATAAGCGTCAATATCAAGCACTATTCCCTAAAGGTATTCATTCAGAAAATCTTACTTCAGTGGCGAACTCCCGTCAGTATGATCGCGTTATTTCGCTGCTTAATACTGAAATTGGAAAAGGCACACGAGTAGAGCCTTGCCACGTAGATAGCATCGATGAAAACGAGCACCGACTAGTGACTCATCTAGTGGTTGAACCGTCACTTGAATCTAACATTATGGATGAAGAAATCTTCGGTCCGTTACTTCCAATTATTGGGTATAAACAAATCGATGAAGCGATTGCGCTGATCAATAGTAAGCCGCGACCGTTAGCGCTGTACCTAATGACATTCGATGAAGCACTACAAAAGCGAATTAAACAGACTATCCACTCTGGCGGTATGTGTATTAATGATTGTGTATTCCACTTAGCGGTCGATGATGCGCCATTTGGTGGTATCGGTGAGTCTGGTAAGGGTAATTACCATGGTAAAGAAGGCTTTATTACCTTCTCACATGCTAAGACAGTCATGACAAGTGGTCATGAGCATCAAATTAAACATTTGTTCTCAGCGGAAGATAAAGAATTCAA
>NZ_JAHGAH010000672.1:0-2809 GCF_030248475.1 Vibrio sp. D173a | reverse complement strand
AATTGCTATTGAATCGATGCGATAGCATCACTTAACAGGTACTGCCACTGGCAGCGTGTAAGATTCCATTTCATCAAGCTTTGGCTCGTAGACTCGAACCAAGAAGTTCCAACCTTCCGTCACTGGCAAATGGTTTTTCACACCTTTAACACCGTCACAATCACCAAAGTGCACAGTAAAGGTATTGTCTGAATTGAACTGAATGTTGTTCTTGTTCAGGATTGCCTTCTCGTTCATCATCCAGCCTTCTGAGCCATACATGGTGATTGAGAAGAATCCATTACGAGTATCATCGTTGTAGAATGGAGGGGCTTCATAAGTGGCGACGCTACATGCAGTCGAACCACCATCGTGGGTATACCCAACGTATTGAGCAGCAGCATCCGGCAGTAAACCCCAGCCTGTTGCGGTTCCTAGGCGATGCATCAATGGATTGATCTCTCCGCGAGCACCTTGCATGTCATTCAAAGAGCCAATTCTCGAGCTCACTTCATCAAACATTGCGCGCCAAGCTAGCAGTTCGTCGCGGTCGTATTGAGGTTGCACATATGGCGTCTTTGAGTAACTTTCAACAACCAGTCCATCTTGGATTCGATGCACTTCTTTTATGTCGTCAGGGTTATTCGCATCAACCTCTGTGCGCACAACGATCATGCCGTGAGTCTGCTCTGGGTCGGCATCAATCTTATGCGTACCTGCGGTGCTAAATACTTGGTTGATATAGTGATCACCAAGAACCACCATGACAGAGATATAACGATCACCAAGGTCAGGAATCGTAATTTCGCCGCCTTTACTCAAATCAGTAACGAAACCACTGTAGAGCGTATCTTGGTTCATTCTGACAACGGTTTGATTATCTAGCGGTGTGATAGCGCGGAAGTGAAAGAAGTTATTATCACCAGCAAGGCCAGCGATACGGCTCATTGCTTCATGTGTCTCCATCACTTCATAATTGTCGTAAGTAATTTCGATATTGTCGGCGTAGGCGCCACAGGAAAGAGCAGCAAGTGTTGCTGCTACCGCTGTTTTTTTCATGTTTTCATCCTCAAAAATAACCCAAATCGGATGACAGGTTTTACGCTGCATCGTTGATGTGGTTAATGTATTAAGGAATGATTATCGGTAGTAGACAGGCGCAGTGATGCTCTACATAAATAGCGTTTATGTAGAGAACAATCTATTCAAAAGAGAAGATGGGAGAGGTAGACGAGCGTTTATATATCACCGAGGAGCTTAAGGATCTGGGCTCTCACCTGTTTGTGATGATGATTATCTTGGTACTTTTTGTGGTACACCAAATCTATCTGAATGGGAGCAATTGAAAAAGGTACCGCGACCTTTTTTAAACCCAAAATTTCGATCAAAGGATCGTTACCATTCGTGGCACAGATAGCATCAGAGTCACGCACACATAGCAGCATCGAACTTGGGCTTGTCACCTGCTTGACGATTTTTCTTGGCAGATTCATCCCTGTGAGTTTTTCCATACCTGATACTTCATGTTGAGAGTAGGTAAGAGTCACGTGTTCGAGGTCATTAAACTCCTCTAAGGTTACCGAATCATCTATCCAAGGATGATCTTCTCGGCACACATACGCCAATTCAACATCTTGAAGATGCTCATAAACAAAAGACTGCTCTTTATCTTGCTTAAAGCGGGACTCAATCGCCATGTCGATCTTATCGTGACGTAAGTGGTCAAGAACTAGATACTCAGACAACGGGTTTTCAATCAACTTCACCCCTTCAATCACTGGCAGCTGAATCACGATGTGTTCGGGAGCGTAGACAGTGAACTCTCTGGGTTTATCCAGCGCTAACTCAAGCCTGTGTTCTATCTCTTTAAAGTGTTCAGCAAAGGCATGGGCATCAGATGTGGGTTCAAGCCTGCGACCATGACGAACAAACAACGCTTTGCCCAACTGTTGTTCTAAGCGTTTGATGCTCGCAGACATGGCTGGCTGGGTAACGTCGAGAACGTCAGCAGCCTGAGTAATACTGTTGAGTTCGTAAACACGTAAGAAAGGGATAATGAGATTTAAGTCCATACATTCCAGCCGTTAGTGGTTAAGTCGAGCCGCCGCTTGGTAACTCTTTAAGTGTTCGGGAAGAAGTTACACCCTAAAACAAAAATACCACCCTTTAACAAAGAGTGGTATTGAATAACTCAAACAAACATAGTGAAAGCAGGACTATAGGCGATTCACTCGTGTAGGTAGGAACACCTCACCAAGCATGCAGCGTACTGAGCCACCGCCGATATCTTCGATGGTCTTCACGTTGAATGGCAGCAGTTTACCGTGCGTCGCTAGCTGAGCGCGTTGTGCGGGAGAAAACGCGTCAAAAGCTGACTGCGACATCGCAATCACTTTATCGCCATTCACGGTTTCAAGCTGAAGGATGTTGCCGCAAAAACGGTTCATCTGATCAATCGAAATCGAGATAACCTGCTTGTCTTTCGCAAGGGACTTCACGACAAAGCGACGCTCAAACTCAGGAATCACTTCATCACAGATCACGCAGAAATTGTCACCAATCGCCATCATCACGTTGGTGTGATAAATCGGGTGGCCTGATGGTAATGCCGTTTGGAAAGAAACCACTCGCGAGTAACCAATGCGCTTAGCGTAATCTTCCAGTACTTCTCTATCACAGCGTTGAGAAAGGGCGGGATAGATGGTCTTGTTGATATGGTCGATCACCATAACGCCAGTGCTTTCAAGGTAAGCACCCTGCTGTAAATAAGATTCAAGCGTGTCCACATGGTTCACGATGCGACCCGAGGCTTCAAGAGCTTCAATGAGAG
>NZ_JAHGAH010000671.1:0-1693 GCF_030248475.1 Vibrio sp. D173a | reverse complement strand
AATAACCAGTGGAAGTTATCTGGTACGTTGTAGTTATCTGAAACCATGTCTGCACGGTATTGCTCCGCACTGGTGTTCATCACTAAGTCGATAAACTGCTTGAACGTGATGGGTTCTTCGCCAAAAACATAGCCAAATTCTTTACAATCCTCGGATGGTATATTTTCTTGTGAACACCGTGAATAAGGATAATTATTTACGTATTCGATATCCATTGCCCCACCGCCTGAACCGCCAGATTTAAATTCTCCTTGAACTCCAGCACTGGTTGAGAAAGATATAGGTATTCCAATTAAAAATGGCAGAATGGGTGTGCGTGCGAAAGTAATGCTTCTCATTGTGTCTCCTATTTTTATGAATGTGAACTTGTTGATAAATAGCTGATCAATTATTCCGGGCTGTATATGTTTATGTGCCTAATAGTCATATTTTTTAATTAAAATTAACGCTGGGTCTATTTGTTGTTTATGAAAAACTCGTATCTTTTTTAATTTAAATTTAATGTTTCTAAGGTTTGTTTTATAAACTGCAATTTGCGGATCTCTATTTTATATAATCCTTGCTTGTAATATTAATAAACTAAAAATAACCTCACTAAGCCCGTTAAAGATACATATAGAAAAGTACTAGTATGAGAAATGACCTTAATGATATTTAAGTAGATTTAGGTAGAGTTTTAGAATGTTTAAAGATATCTCAAATCATCTTGGTATGCTATACCAAATCACGGGTTGGCATTAGCTAAATATATATTTTAAATATAAACTACCCCTTTGGGGTTGATCTGAAATATCATTAGTAATAAAGTAAATATCGTCCAGTTATTAATTACCAAATTGTTATTAATAACGGTATGACTTTGTCTTTAATCGCATTTTTGTAATTAGTAAATCTTGTCGTTCTTATGGTTGATTAGCTCTCATTGTCTATGAGTAGTGACGGATTTAACGTAATAAAAATTCGTATTAATGACTTATTTGTAAGTTAGATTAACTAATGGGCTACTAATGTTTGTAACCCCATTAAAAGACAATTATAAGTTCAAGGAGAAAGTAGTGAACCTGAATAAAGGTCGAGTTAAAAACTCAAAGAAGAAAAATCAAGGTATTGCATTGATAGAAATGCTGATTGTGATTGGTATTATTGGTCTAATCACAGCGGGTATTGTTGGATTGTCAACTAGCGTTTTCAATGGTATGGATGAATCGAACATCGTATCAAAAATCAACACTATGAAAGGAAAGATTCAGAAAGGGTACAAATCTCAGGGGGATTATGCGGATCTAGACGGTGATTCTCCAGTATTAGAAGCTGAAGATATTGCGACTCCATTTGGTCCAGACTTATTTGCTGACTCCGCAACAGCAAATACGCGAGCAAATGCTGGCGCAGTTATAAAAATCCCTGGGCTAACTGAAGAGTCCTGTAATAATATCTTATCGTCATTAGACCCTACAGCATTTGAGTATATTGCAACGGAAGTTGGTGGTGCTGGAGGCGTTGCTCCTGTGGCTGTTACTGGTGATATAGCCATTTTTAACTCAATAAATGATACAGTAGCAGAGTTTGTAGCGGGCGGAGTTGAAGGCAATGGTACGGTTGGAACTCAATTTACGGTAGGTAATATTGGTGATGCATGTACTGCTTCAGCTGCGAACAACAACGCAATATTAGTCGTTGGGTTTTATTAATC
>NZ_JAHGAH010000670.1:0-912 GCF_030248475.1 Vibrio sp. D173a | reverse complement strand
GATGTAGTTAGGCGCATTTTCAGAGAGGAACTGACTAATACTGTGAGCGTCTGAAGATGGGTAAAACAGCGCCACATTCAAGGCGGAATATACGAAGCCTGCTGTCAAAGTCGACTGTAACAACCACTTTAAGCATCCCTTCTTTCGTAACTTTCCCCAACTATCAAATTTTTTACTGTTCATTTTGAGTTCCTTTGATGGTTATTACTTCTAATATGCAAACCAAGGTGAGTTTAAATGTCATGTATATTGAATCGGTTTCAAACAGTATCTATGTGTCTAGGGAAAACAGAGCACTTTCAACTTTCGACCATTGTTCCATAAATGGGATAAAGTCGCTTTGAGGGATGAACGCTAAAGCCGCGATATTGTTTTTCAAGAACACCTCTTCTAGCGCCCAAACATGATGTTGAGCATAAACGGCCCAAGCCATTGCACCATCATTAAGGTCGTATTGAGATAGTTGTTTGACAGACAGGTAACCCTTTAGAAAGGTCAATGATCTATCTGGCTCCATATTGAACATGTACATACAGGCTCTAGCTATCTCATAACTTGGAGGCATGTTTTGTACAAGGTCCCAATCAATGACATCGCTGACAGCACCGTTGGAGTCAAAAAATACGTTGAAGTGATGAAAGTCGCCGTGAATCAACTGCCTACTAGTTGATGGTGTATATGAATGAATAGCTTTTGAACTTTCCAGATAACGGCTCTGCTGCTTAACTCGCTTTAACATTAAGCCGTTCGCATCTAGTTTACTATCCGCTTTAATCGCAGTAGCTATTTCTCGCAGTCTATCTATCCAAGCATGCTTATCCCACGACAGTTCAATTGTTGGAAAGTCGTTCCCAGAAATAGAAGCGAGCTCTATATGTAAATTGGCAAGCGTTTTTCCTAACTGGTAAGTAT
>NZ_JAHGAH010000067.1:0-1751 GCF_030248475.1 Vibrio sp. D173a | reverse complement strand
TGCGGCATTTGTCCTTAATATTGAGCTGCATTATCTTCCACCTTACAGCCCAAACCTCAATCCAATAGAGCGGCTTTGGAAAGTAATGAATGAGAAGTCGAGGAACAACGTTTACTTCAAAAGTAAACGGGACTTCAAGGCGGCAATAGACCAATTTTTTACTGTGACTCTTCCAGAGATCGCAGGCTCTTTGGCATCTCGAATTAATGATAATTTTCAGGTTCTCAAGCCTGCATCTTCAAGTTGATTCGGTATATTCGTCACATTTGACGTATCCCAATCACTGATATCAGCATTAAAGATTTCACGATCTTTAAATACAAAACTCATGGACGTTACCTGAGTGGTACAAAATCGAATTTTCCCTTGCTCTAGTGTATCTAACATCGTCTTGTCTTTGATTAGAGCGTTATCCACTACTACATAAACTTGCCCGTTTTCAATCATCACGGAGTTAACGGCTTGGTCAGGGCATTTTACTGAGATATCAGCGGCAAATGCGGTTTGGCTGGCAAGCGCGGCCGCGCCCACGAGAAGTGAGGTTATGGTTCTTTTCATTGTATTTTCCTAGGGTTGAATAGACGTTATTGCGTAAAAGTTGGAAGGTTATCTTCAGACAGGCCACTGCCTTTAGCGAAGTCGGCATGACGAGAGACGCGCTTGACGTTCCAGTGGGTTAAGTCTTGGTCGAAGCGCTTTGCGCCGGAGAACATACGGTCCATGTTGGTAACACGGGAAGTATCCCAGCGGCTGATGTCTTGATTGAAGTATTTGTTTTTAGCGAACAGGTCACTCATGTCTGTTACGTGAGTGGTGCAGAGTTGAATGTTGGCATCCAAAAAATTTTGCCAATAGTCTGAGTTGCGAATGAGTGCGTCATTGACGACCACAAACAATTCATCTTCTTGAACCATGACGGTTCCTGGTTTGTTGGAATCACAGGTGACTGTTTCAGGCTCACTAGCAAAAGCTTGGCTACAACTTAGTAGCGCGCAGGCGGAAATAATCGAACGTAGCTTCATGACTAAGATATCCGTGTCTTATAAAACGAATCTCGATCATATAAAAAGCAATTTTGTCAGTTTCACTAATAGAGGCTTTAAATTAACTAAATCAGTAAAAATGCATTCCTTAGCCCAATAAATACCTCACAGTAATAACATAATTCATTATAAAGAGAGCACTTTGTGAGATATTCCGTTAATTGTGCTGAATATCGTCAGTGTATTTTTTCTAAGTTTACTTAAGTAACGGCTATTTACCGTATCAGTCTTTTGGCATTTCGTTTTTTTGATCAAAAAAAAGAGCCGCAAACTGCGGCTCTTTTTTTATCTAATTGTTGAAACAACCAAAATATGATAATAATGATTTGCTAATAATCAGCAAGTTACGCAAAAAACAACCATATGTTGATATTCACCAAAACAAGCATAAGTTGATAATTTTGTGAATCGACGAACTTAGCCCAAAACTAACGGTAAGAAAGTTACTTTCTTGTCGTATTCTGACAAAGATGCTTCGTTACTCCTAATTCGCAGATCTTCATCCTTTGTCTAATCACAAACCAGAAACCCACTACAAAAAGTTCCCATCAAACAAAATTTTCACAACAGTGTTTATATGACCATAGCTCGCTTTTGGACAAAAGTTTGTTACGATTTCTGAGTAACGTGGGGATTTCAGATAAGTTCAATTAGGACAATAACGGTGCATACATTCCTCTGCTGCCGCCCTAAAGTGGCTTTGTTGCG
>NZ_JAHGAH010000669.1:0-955 GCF_030248475.1 Vibrio sp. D173a | reverse complement strand
GAAGAAATAGAGAAGATAGAGATAAGTGGAAAGGACAAAGTGCCAAGCGTTAGGCAATAAAAAACAGAGCACTAGGCTCCGCTTCTTATCGTATTCACTAATGAGACATTAACGATCACGGAAGATGATGCGGCCTTTAGAAAGGTCGTATGGAGTCATCTCAACAGTTACTTTGTCACCAGTAAGAATACGGATGTAGTTCTTACGCATTTTACCAGAGATGTGTGCTGTCACTACGTGACCGTTTTCAAGCTCAACACGGAACATTGTGTTTGGTAGAGTATCAAGGACAGTGCCTTGCATCTCGATTACGTCTTCTTTAGCCATCTAATCCTCTTTCGACATTTGGCGGTTTTCAACGGCGATGATAGTGCCGTCAAAATCAAATTATGTAAAGTTGTGGCGTATTCTACCCTTGCCACACTTGATTTACTAGCCTTTGATGACGTTGAAATCGTACTTTATAGTTCATAGCGGGGCATTCGTCGATTTGATAACCCAAATAAAGCCACTGTTTTTGGGTTTGTTGGGCATGCTGAATTTGAAACAAAACCCCAAGCGTTCCCAGTGATAAGTCGACATCTGGGTCGAAGAAGGTGTAGAACGCACTGGTGCTTTGGCTCATGACATCGGTAACTGCAACCGCGACTAACTTTTCTTCCAGATAAACGTGTAAATATTGCGTGTCGAGCCACTCGTTCTTTGAAAACTGCAAAAATTCGTCTTTCTGGGGGGGGTACATAGTACCTGAACGGTGACGAGCAGTAATATAACGGCTGTATAGATCAAACCAGTTCTCATCCATCTGTGACCTCATCGTCCATTGATAAGACTTTGCCTTGTTTAATAGCCGTTTTTGACTCTTTGAAAGTTGAATGTCTGGAATAGACAATCTCAGTGCATGACATGAAGAGCAGTCATCACAATGGGGCTTATAAATGGTGGCGCCACTTCG
>NZ_JAHGAH010000668.1:0-903 GCF_030248475.1 Vibrio sp. D173a | reverse complement strand
TGGTTGGCTCCCTACCCTAGAAACCCGCGGCGATCGCATGGGCGTTCCTGTTACATTAGATAATGGGGACATCTTAATGGTCGGACAGGTCGACACCAAAAATGGTCAGTTGATTTTTCAGGTCGTCGAAGAGTCAATCAAGGTTATGCTGATTGCGCTTGTTCACCTAGGCTTGTTGTTTTCGCTCATCGTTTATTGGGCCGTTCGTTGGACGCTATCACCAGTTAAAGCAGCAGCTCAAGCAGCTGATACTATATCAACATCGAACCCGACCTTGATATCTCGCAACAAACAACCCAAAGAGATCCTCCCTCTGATCGATGCCGTAAATGGCGCAATCGGCCGTTTGACCGAAGCATACCAAGCGCAACAACGGTTCATCGCAGATGCCGCACACGAGCTTCGTACACCTTTAACAGTATTAAGCTTGCGATTAAATCAACTCAATAGTACCGGTTGTAAAGAGTTAGGGCAGGCAGAATCTGAACTGCAACAAATCCAACATCTGACTGAACAATTGCTCGAGCTTGCCCGGCTGGAAGGCGTGATGGAAAATAGTAAAACGCCTCAAGAAACCATTGATGTGAACCGCTTACTCCGAGAGTGTATCGTTGACAGCTATCCCTTGTTTGACAACGCCAATCGCGAAGTCGAACTAGAAGCATCGCCCGATCAGATCCAACTGTCTGGATACAGTCACTTATTAAAGAGCGGTTTTAGAAATCTATTAGAAAACGCTTTTTATCACGGAGAAGGAATCGTCACCGTCACGAGTCAAAGCTACAAGGATTACTTTGAGGTCAGCATTAGCGATGAAGGTGAAAGCCCCAGTGCTGAGCTACGTCAGCACTTGTTTGAACGCTTTAAAAAAGCCAATGTATCTAGCGGTGGCTCTGGGCTGGG
>NZ_JAHGAH010000667.1:0-699 GCF_030248475.1 Vibrio sp. D173a | reverse complement strand
CTTCTTTCTTACCTCGTAACCACAGCCTTCAAGGTCTGGAATGCCTTTCTTTTTATCTTTCCAAGTAATGTCACAGCCACAATAAAAAGAGGTTGGATGGTCGAGGTAGATCTTCACAGCTTCCCGTTTAGCTTTGGAAAAAGAGCTTGGCGGTGCGGCGAAAACGCTTTGGGTTACCAGTAGGCCAAATAGTACTGAAAGGCAAAAAGACACCAATGGGCCAAATGCTTTTGAAGGTGATTTTTTCATATAAAAAAGACTGATAAAAGTATGATTATTATCAGTCTAGCACTCAAGTGACACTTTTCTCTATTACATTCTTTGCACGGGAATTTTGTGCCTAACTCAGCTGCTTTCCTGTAAATGTGAGTAGTTGGTGGCACTGCTGACAGCGATATCTTGCTTGGTTGCGTTGAACCTTATTATGGCGGCGAATCGTTAATGGATAGTGAGTACAACCGCAGTAGTACTCAAACGTCTTTCCTTGAACAGAGGTCACGGCAAAGCTGTGTGTCGTTTTAGCGGGAGTTTTAAACACGCTTTCCATGACATACTGCCACTCTTTACCGTGTGGCTTCACACGACCAAACACTTGGTGAGTGATGAGGTGCGCAACCTCATGATGGATCACTTCGTCAATAAAGGCATCTTGGTTTTCGTTGAATAGAACCGAATTTAAGCGGACCTCATTGAGTTGAA
>NZ_JAHGAH010000666.1:0-814 GCF_030248475.1 Vibrio sp. D173a | reverse complement strand
CCACTAACCTTTAATTGCATCGAGCATGCCCCACATAGGCAAGAAGATACCCAGAGCCAGTACCAACACCATACCTGCCACAACCACCAACAAGATCGGCTCAATGCGGGCAGTCAGTGTTTTGAGGTCATAATCAACCTCGCGGTCATAAAAGTCAGACACTTCAAGAAGCAACTCATCAATGCGACCCGTTTCTTCACCCACCGAGATCATTTGTATCACCAAAGGTGTGAAAATTTCACTATTAATGGCCGTAGAGGAGACGGTACTACCTGCTTCAATGGCTGACTTCATCTCTTGAACGCGCAATTCCAAAAAGCGGTTGTCGAGCGCCTCAGCTGAAAGCGCTAAAGATTGGTTCAACGGTACTCCCGCTTTAAGCATCAATGCAAAGGTACGAGAAAATCGTGACAGCAGTGCGCGATTTACCACACCGCCAATGACTGGCATCTTGAGGCGAAATCTATCCCACTTTTCCAAGCCGTTGTCGGTTTTAACCCAAGCTTTAAATGCGAATATCAAGCCAACGATCGCACCAACCATAAACATCCAGTAGTTGACAAAGAAATCCGACATACCGATCAGAATACGAGTCGGCAGAGGTAGATCGACGCCGAAACGTGAGAACATACTCGTGAATTGTGGGATCACCTTGATGTTGAGGATAAACATGGCGATCAAAATAAAGCTGATCACAAACGTCGGATAACGCATCGCGGTTTTAATGCGCTTGCGAGTCTCGACCTCTTGTTCGTAGTAGCCCGCGAGCTGAAGCAAGGCTTGATCGAGTCGACCAGTGTTTTCACCTACGCCG
>NZ_JAHGAH010000665.1:0-600 GCF_030248475.1 Vibrio sp. D173a | reverse complement strand
TTAAGAACTGAGCCTGCATCGACGTTTCACTCAGAAGCGGTGCTAAACCTGCAAAAGTGGTGATCGATGTTGGTAGTACCGCACGTAATCGACCCGTACACGCCTGTTGAATCGCTTCTTTAACACTCAACGACTTGTCTTTTACCAGTTCATTGAATCGTGACACTAGTAGCAAGCTGTCATTCACCACCACGCCACTCAATGCCAAGATACCATTGAGCGATAAGATGCTGAGCGTCAGATCATTGAGCCAATGACCTAGAATCGCCCCGACGATACCAAAAGGAATCGCGGCCATGATGATCAACGGCTGCACATACGATTTCAAAGGAATCGCCAATAAAGCAAAGATCATAATCAAAGCCAGCACAAAGGTAGACTGCATTGAATCCGTCGATTCCTGTTGCTGCTCTGCCTCACCAGTAAAATCAATTTTCACCGTTGGGTAGTCCGCTTGAAGTTCCTTAACCACACTTTTTTGTAGCTGCGCGACCAATTCGTTCGAAGCAATCTCGTCTTTGTCTACTACTGCAGTAATGTAAACCGCGCGTTGGTTGTCAATTCGCGTTATCTCAGACTGCTGGTAGTCTGAATAAACGT
>NZ_JAHGAH010000664.1:0-1054 GCF_030248475.1 Vibrio sp. D173a | reverse complement strand
AAGCTCACATATTTGACTAATTTCAGTTAACTTATTGGCGTCTGATCTTTAATCTTCTTGTTGAAGAGATAGTCGCTTCTACACAATAAAAAACGACATAAAGCCCCTACAAGCCTTTAAATAGTCGAAGTGTAGATGTTCAACTCTTCCATCCTCTTCTTTGTTAAATATGGTCTCCACCAAGTAATAAATTTACTTAAAGAGTCATAAACACAGAGAAGACCGATCGTAAAAATAACAACAATAATCGCTCTCCCCCTTCTTTAAGAAAGGGAGTTAGCAAACCAACACAATAATGAAAACGCGGTCTAGATTTTCCTCTCTAGAACCAAGTACTAACGATCATCAACGTGATTCACCGGAGAACATCATGTCCGATAATAAACGCAGTACGATAGGCAAGTTTGCCCTACTGTCTATGACCTTCGCGGCGGTTTATAGCTTTAACAACATCATTAATAACAACATCGAAATCGGCCTCTCTTCGGCTCCGATGTTCTTTTTAGCAACCATCTTTTATTTTGTTCCTTTCTGTTTGATTGTTGCTGAGTTCGTATCCCTGAATAAAGACTCAGAAGCAGGTGTTTACTCCTGGGTTAAAAGCTCTCTTGGCGGTCGCTGGGCGTTTATTTCAGCTTACACATACTGGTTTGTTAACCTATTCTTCTTCACGTCTCTGCTGCCTAGAATCATCGCTTACGCGTCGTATGCTTTCTTAGGTTTCGAGTACATCTTCACGCCAATGACCACTGCGATCTTGAGTACTATTTTGTTTGCGGTCGCGACGCACATCTCTAACAACGGCGCGAAACTGTTAGGTCCTATCACCTCATTAACTTCGTCACTGATGCTACTACTAACCATGTCTTACATTCTGCTATCAGGCGGTGCGTTGATCGGTGGTATCGAGCCAGCTGACCCAATCACCATTGAAGCAATGACGCCAAGCTTTAACTGGGCATTCCTAGGCGTCATCACATGGATCTTCATGGCGGCTGGCGGCGCTGAATCGGTCGCAGTTTACGTAAACGACATCAAAGGCGGTCACAAGTCT
>NZ_JAHGAH010000663.1:0-2045 GCF_030248475.1 Vibrio sp. D173a | reverse complement strand
GTGTCTCTTTTTAATCTCCATGGGATCAAAGAATATGAGGCTCTGTTGTAATTAAAGGCATCTTCATTGGGTCTTGTTTTTACTCGATCGGCTATTGGTTGGTAATAACGTATTCTCAAATATCCTGAATCAGGTCTGGAACAATTGTATCCCGCGAGGGTAAACTTTCTGCCAAAGCCTTCTGTTGGGCATCTATAGCAAGCGTTGCTGGTCAACATACTAGTTCTTGCAGCGTTCTAATCATTTTAATTAAGTACCACTATGACGAAAAAGTACACAACCTCCAGTCACTGGGGGGCAGGGATTGCAGAGGTCAAGGACGGCAAATTAGTTCGCGTCAGTGCACATCCACTTGATACGGATCCTTCTCCTATCAATGACAACATGCACAGCTCTCTATATGGCTCAGCCAGAATAAAGAAGCCGGCTGTTCGCAAGAGCTATCTTGAGAATGGTCCACAACATAAAAACAACACACGAGGTCAAGAACCTTTTGTTGAAGTGTCTTGGGAAACAGCCTTCGACCTGATCAGTAAAGCGGTTAAATCCACTCGTAACGAGCACGGCAATGAAGCGATCTTCGGTGGTTCTTATGGTTGGGGTAGCGCGGGGCGTTTTCACCATGCTCAAAGCCAGCTTAAGCGATTTTTAACCTGCGCTGGTGGCTTTGTAAGTAGTCAAGGTAACTATAGCTACAACACGGCACTTATCCTGTTGCCACATATAGTCGGTGACTTTGACAAGCTGACATCTACTGCAACTCGCTGGTCGACGATCGCCAAAGAGGGTGAGTTGGTCGTAATGTTTGGTGGTGTACCACTAAAGAGCGCTCAAGTTTCACCTGGTGGTTGTACACGTCACCGATTGAAAGACGAACTACTGGCATGTCGCAAAGCAGGTGTGGAGTTTATCGACATCAATCCGTGTCGTTCAGACTCTCCGGCAGAAATTGAAGCAGAATGGCTGGCAGCAGTACCGGGCTCTGATTCAGCGATCATGCTTGGACTTGCGCATACCTTGCTTGTTGAAGACCTTCATGACAGCGCATTCCTCGACAAATATACCGTTGGGTTTGATGAAGTTAAGGCGTACCTGCTTGGTGAGAAAGACGGCGTTGCTAAGACAGCAGAGTGGGCGAGTGCTCTCTCGGAAATTCCAGCTGAACGCATTAAACAACTCGCTCGCCAGATGGCAAAGTCACGCACCTTTATCTGTACCGCTGCAGGGGTTCAGAGAACGGAGCATGGTGAGCAGACGTTGTGGGGGACGATCACTCTAGCTTCTATGCTTGGCCAAATTGGCTTACCTGGAGGTGGCTACGCGATTGCGTATGGAT
This sequence comes from Vibrio sp. D173a, assembly GCF_030248475.1. Taxonomy (NCBI): domain Bacteria; kingdom Pseudomonadati; phylum Pseudomonadota; class Gammaproteobacteria; order Vibrionales; family Vibrionaceae; genus Vibrio; species Vibrio sp. D173a. Next base: position 709 of record NZ_JAHGAH010000663.1, on the reverse strand, counting down.
CTGATGGTGGGATTGGACTGATGCATCGTCCGATTCGCTGGCCAGCATTCCCGCAGCGTAAAAACGACGTTGATACTTTTATTCCGGTGGCGTGTATTTCCGATATGTTGCTTAATCCAGGGGATGAGTATCAATACAACGGTATGAACCTGACTTATCCGGACATCCGTATGGTTTGGTGGGCTGGTGGTAATCCATTCCACCATCATCAAGACATCAACCGCTTAGTTGAGGCATTCCAGCAACCTGAAACCATCATCGTCAATGAAATCAACTGGACATCAACGGCACGGTTTGCCGATATTGTATTGCCGGTAACGACAACTTTAGAACGAGAAGATATTGGTGCTGGGTCTCGTGACAACAGTTTGATTCCAATGCCTAGAGTCGTTGAGCCCGTTGGCGAAGCTCGTGATGAGTTTGACATCTTCGCAGAGATCGCAAAGCGTTTAGATATTGAAGAGGACTTCACTCAAAACCAGACCTCACGTGAGTGGCTTGAGAGCATGTGGCAAAAGCTGATCCCTGAGTCGAAAAATTTAGGTGTTGAGCTTCCAGATTTTGATACGTTTTTGAATGGGGACGTTATCGAGTTTGCGGATCCGAACCCGGAAACCGTATTGCTTGCAGAGTTTAGACAAGTCCCTGATTTGCATCCATTAACCACACCAAGTGGCAAGATCGAGCTTTACAGCGAACGTATTGCCTC
>NZ_JAHGAH010000662.1:0-1022 GCF_030248475.1 Vibrio sp. D173a | reverse complement strand
GACCACTCCGATCGTTTCTGGCGTGAGAGGTAAGGTCATCGAGGTGCCGGTTGAACCGAACAAACCTCTGCGTAAAGGTGACATCCTATTTAAGATCGACCCTATCCCATTTGAAGCAGAAGTCGCTAAGCTAGAAGCGCAAGTTAAAGAGGCAAGCCAATGTGCTTTAGGCCTTGAATCTCAAGTAGCTGAAGCAGAAGCGGCGAAGATTAAAGCGATTGCCGAGCGAGATAAGGCACAACGTGAATTCTCTCGATACCAACGCGGCTTCGATAGCGGTGCATTCACCGAGCAGCAACTGGATACTCGTCGCCAAGCTTACAAAGCGGCAGAAGCTGCATTGAAAGTAGCAGAAGCAAGCCAAGAACAGGCTCAAATCGCCCTCAACTCAGAGATCGGTGGCGAGAATACCGCTGTGGCAGGATTATTGGCTGACTTACGTAAAGCTCAGTTCGATCTTGACCAAACGGTGGTTCGTGCCCCAACAGACGGCTATGTTACTCAACTTGCCCTTCGACCTGGTGTTATGGCCGTTCCGCTGCCACTCGCACCAGTCATGACCTTTGTACACACAGAAGAGCAATACTATACTGCTGCGTTCCGTCAGAACTCACTACAGCGCCTGCAACCTGGATATGAAGCAGAATTTCTCTTCCGAGCTCTTCCGGGGAAAGTCTTCAAAGGCCGTATTGAAGAGGTCCTTCCAGCGATTGGTGAGAGCCAAATCCAAGCTCGTGGTGCACTCCTTGGTACTGAAGCACTCAAAACAAGTGGTCGCGTGTTCGCTAAGCTAACGATTACGGATGATCTCTCTGAATACCACCTTCCTATGGGTACCGCCGTTGAAGTAGCCGTTTATTCAGAAAGCTTCACCCATGTATCTGTAATGCGTAAAGTGCTAATACGAATGAAGAGCTGGCAGAACTACCTATACCTCGATCACTAATCGAGAAAATAGGTTCTCTGTTGCTACAGGACCAATAGCAAAAGCCAGACAAGCGTCTGGCTTTTTTAGTCATTTG
>NZ_JAHGAH010000661.1:0-781 GCF_030248475.1 Vibrio sp. D173a | reverse complement strand
GTTGTTCAGTGCGACACGATAGAGAAGCAATGGTAGACAACACTGAACAGGCTTCAGATCTCGATATTTATCAGCATGACAATTACGACCAGTACAGCCAAGCAATGCAAATCATGTATGTATACACAGAACAAGAACCGACTAAGTTAGGTAATGTCGATGTTCTAGCGAAAGACTACTACGATAAAGTAGCAATCAAAAACACGGTCAGCACTACCGCAACCGCAGTCATGTTAATTGGCAATCTGGCATCGAACCTAGATATCGCGACGTTCTTTTTGGGCACACAAACAACGGACAAGCTTCCTTACGCCTTCAAATATCAACACAATATCGCTATCGAGCCTATTGGCGATGATGTCACTTACGACTCAATCTATCGTGAAGACTCAGAACAATATCCGAATGCGGAAATTTTTGAATTTGAGCAAGATTTTCTCAATGTTCGAAATACAAGCGTCAGCGCGATGGATATTACCAAGCCGGAATGTTCCGAGTTTAGACAATCTGCAGAATTTACGCCTGATACCGTATTTGTTGAAGATGAATTAGCTCACTGCTTTCTTTCGACACGCAGACCAAACTACTTCAAGAAGATTATAGAGGGTGAGATTGATTTCATTGAGGGTGTACCGAAAGCAAAACGTTACCTCGTGTATTCTATTTCTGATGAAATGATGGCGACATACGAAGACCAAAGCCACTTCTATCGCTACGTGCCTTACTTCGGTTGGATGAATTCAACCAAGCAGACAACATACGAAGCTACCCCTGAAAAATT
>NZ_JAHGAH010000660.1:0-1006 GCF_030248475.1 Vibrio sp. D173a | reverse complement strand
AATTTAACACTTTTACCCTTAATGGTAAAGCAAAGCTGGCGATGCTGCCACCTTTGTTCTTCTAGGGAAAACGCTAAATCCACGGCATGGTAGTGTCCTCTTTATTGACTATTTCTAATAATAGCCCATGTTTCAAATGAGATACCAATCACACTATTTTGGTGAAGTAATGAAATTCCTTTATCTATCAAAGCTCGCAATGATCAAACAGTAAGAATTTTCAGCGCAGAGTGGTAGGATTAGACTATTACAGACTTCATATCGGAATCACCATGACACAATCAGCACCAATCCGTATCGCTACTCGAAAAAGCCCACTTGCTCTTTGGCAAGCCTACTTTGTAAGGGATGCTCTTCAAGCTGCGCACCCAGGTTTAGAGGTTGAGCTAGTGACCATGGTTACCAAAGGCGACATTATTCTCGATACACCACTGGCAAAAGTTGGCGGTAAAGGCCTGTTCGTGAAAGAGCTTGAAGTCGCGATGCTAGAAGGCCGTGCTGACCTAGCGGTTCACTCCATGAAAGATGTACCTGTCGACTTCCCAGAAGGCTTAGGTCTAGTGACGATTTGTGAACGTGAAGACCCACGTGACGCTTTCGTATCAAACACCTACAACAACATTGACGAGCTACCACAAGGTGCTGTCGTAGGTACATGCAGTCTGCGTCGTCAATGTCAGCTTATGGAGTACCGTCCAGATCTCGTGATTAAAGAGTTGCGCGGCAACGTTGGTACGCGCCTAGGTAAACTAGACGATGGTCAATACGATGCCATTATTCTTGCAGCGGCAGGCCTAAAACGCCTAGAGCTAGAAGAGCGTATTCGCAGCTTCATTGAGCCAGAACAGTCACTACCGGCTGTTGGCCAAGGCGCTGTTGGCATTGAGTGTCGTTTGGATGACGAGCGACTAATCAAACTGCTAGAGCCGTTGAACCACCAAGATACAGCTGATCGCGTACTGTGTGAGCGTGCAATGAACCTAACTCTAGAAGGCGGTTGTCAGGT
>NZ_JAHGAH010000066.1:0-18270 GCF_030248475.1 Vibrio sp. D173a | reverse complement strand
TTGTGTATAAGAGACAGCGCACTTCGAGGCTATTTTTCTTCCCTCTACCATCACTCACTAAACCATTGTCTTAATTAGAATTAAATAACATTCTAATATTCACCAGTTTAATGTTCATTGAATCTGTTGATTTTCTTTTGAGTAATCACAGAACAAGAAAATGTGCTACGAATGAATTTCTCATCCTCAAAATTTATCCTCTAATTTATAAAATTGACAAGAGGTCATACCACAAGGAGATAGTTTTGAAACTCAAATTCATAACAACAATGCTTTTCGTTTTAAGCACCTTACCCTTTGCATCTGCCAACGCCAGTGGTTACACAGAAACCAAATACCCCATTGTCCTCGTTCATGGACTGTTTGGATTCGATACCCTCGCCGGAGTTGATTACTTTTATGGCATCCCACACTCTCTGACCAAAGATGGTGCAACGGTTTATGTCGCGCAAGTATCTGCGACCAACAGCAGCGAGGCACGTGGAGAGCAGCTTCTTGCTCAAGTTGAAACACTACTTGCCGCAACAGGTGCAGAAAAAGTGAACTTGATTGGGCATAGCCATGGCGGCCCGACAATACGCTACGTTGCTTCAATACGTCCCGATTTAGTGGCATCCGTTACTAGCATTGGTGGTGTAAACAAAGGCTCAAAAGTGGCGGACATCGTAAGAAACACCGTTCCAGAAGGCTCCATCAGTGAAGGCGTAGCAGTAAAGTTGGCAGAAGGGCTCGTAACCTTGATAAACCTACTGTCTGGTGGTTCCGATCTTGACCAAGATCCGCTTGCTTCTTTAGCCGCACTCACCACTGAGGGCTCACTTGAGTTCAACCAATATTATCCTGAAGGTATTCCAACCAGTGCATGTGGAGACGGCGACTTATTGGCATCGAATGGCGTGTATTACTATTCATGGACAGGCTCTTCGAACTTTACCAACCTATTTGACCCAACTGACGGTGCAATGGTGGTTTTAGGCTTGGCATTTGATGGGCCCAACGACGGTCTTGTCGATGCATGTAGCACTCACCTCGGCAAAGTTATTCGTGATGATTACAAGATGAATCATCTGGATGAAATCAACGGACTGCTTGGTATCCACCACCTCTTCGAGACTGATCCAGTGACGTTATATCGCCAGCATGCTAATCGCCTGAAACTACAGGGTTTATAATAAGGAAGCCATCATGAAAAAAGTCGCTCTTATCACATTGTCCGTTGTATCACTGGTTAGTGTAGGAGCGGCTTACCTGTACCAACCTCAATCATCGCACCTCATAAAGGCGAAATCACAACAAGACACCACTGTTGACCTATCCTCTCAGAAAGACTTCTTCGAGTACTCTTTAAGCAGTTTGGGAGAGCAAGACCTTGAAGCGATAAAAGCGACTGTGAATGCTGGTGAGTTGCAGAAAAACGCCCTCGGCATCAGTTCTGAGTTGTTCGACACTTATCTCGCTTACAAAGAAGCACTCTCTAAGCTGGAACCTTTTGAAGGGGGGTCATTATCATTACAAGAATTAAAGCGGCTCGATGATGCGATCCTAGCGATGCAAAGAACGTTTTTTACTGACGAGCAAATTGCCCAACTGTTCGATGAAGAAAACAGGCTACGCCAACTAGCAATTGATAAGCTTGCTATTCAAGCAGCCAAGTTAGATGCGAATACTCATCAGCAAATGCTAGAAGAAACCCTCGCTGCACAACCTGAGTACATTCAACAAAGTGAGCGTAATAACGCACTGGTCTTGCAGCTTAATCAAGCCTCAGGAATGGACGCACAAGAGAAGTATTTGACTCGTGTAGATTTAGTCGGTGAAGAAGGTGCTCAGCGCCTCCAAGCGCTAGATGACAAACGAGCGGCTTTCAATACCTCACTCAATGACTATTTGAAGAAGCGAGCGGAGATCTTGAACAACGATTTTCTCGGCAAGGAAGAAAAGAAATTAGAAATTGCCGGACTAAGAGAACAGAGTTTTGAAGAAAAACAGTGGCGTCGCATCGAAGCATTAGAAAGAATTCATGATAGCGAGCAAAGATAAAACAAGGAGTCAGGTGCGATTTATTAGTGAGAGTCACTCGCTCTACTCCCTTCGCATACAGACAATTTGAGTGCCTCATCCGATAAAACCGGAACAGACTAAAAATCTGTTCCGGTTTTATTTTTGTCTCGTCACTTAACCTATTTGTTCCCAAAACAAATAGGTACTAAACAATGAGCGCATTCCGTTATATCGTAAACTTTATTCAAACCAGCCATAATTACGAGATGAAGCGTGGGCTCTTGGCTAAGATGTTCTATTTAACGCCTGCCGAGAGAATCCAACGTTTAGACGAGGTCTTTGATACAACCCAATTTAGCGAAGAGGCTCTCTCCCTCGTGTCAGACAATGGCAGTGCGCATCCGGAAGCTCAAAAAGAACAACGATAAAAACAATGAATAAACGTAAGCTGGAATTGTATGAGGATCTATTCAAGAAAGTAGGTCCCGGAAAAACCCATATTCACATTGGCGAGATTGCGGATGCTTTCCATTGCAGTGATCGTCACGCTCGCACGCTATTGAAACAAATGGGCGAGTATCAATGGCTGACATGGACTCCTATGAAAGGACGCGGTCAGAAAGGTGAATTAGTTTGCTTACAAGAACCGGTCACCGCTTGCTATCAGGCCGTTGACCACGCAATTGGCCAAGAGCGATATGATCTCGCCCACCAGCTTGTTGGTTTCCATGACCGAAGTGTCGCCTCCAACTTAAAACGATACTTGGCTCATACCGCCCACAACAGCGAAAACACCATCTATGCCCCCTTTCATCGTAAACTGGATTGGCTTCATCCCCACTTTGCGATGGGACGTACTGAACGCCACTTAATCCACGAGGTATTTCAGACCTTAGTAAGCCACGATGGAAGCGCCATTCACCCCAATCTCGCACACCATTGGTCTAGTTCGCACTCCCACACTTGCTGGCGCTTTCATTTAAGCAGTAGTGCGATGTTTCATGACAAGACGAATGTGACCGCTGAAGACGTGGTAACTAGCTTAAATGCACTAGTGAACTCCCATTATTGGCGTGGTTTGTATGACCACATTGATGCCATCTCTGCAGTGACACCTTACTGCGTTGAAATCAATCTCAATGAACCCGATCCATTACTTCCTTCGTTATTGAGTCGGGCCGAAACGTCCATTCTTCCTAATCGTTTTGTTCACAGTGAAAAGTTGGCGTTCCAACCCATTGGTTCTGGCCCATTTTCTGTCGATATCAATTCAGATAAGGTTTTGAGACTCAACCGAAATGAATACTACTGTGGACAAACTGCATTAACAAAACACATTGAAATTTGGATCCATGAAGAGTGGAAGCAGGATAAGAAATACGCAGAAAACTTCTTTTTTCTTGAATCAGGAGAGGAGAATTACCAAGTCAGCACGCAAAACATCGGTCACTTCTATGTGCTTATTAATCATAAAGAGCTGCAAACTGACTCAATCAAACAAGGCTTTTCTACCCTAATGAGTCGTGATAACAAATGCAGTTTAGCTTTGCCATTCCCGATCAGTTTTAGTTACGAAGACAATAATGAAAGCCGACAGTTTTCTGCGAAGCTTCAAGCAGCGCTGCCTTCATCTTCTGGTCAAAATAAATCACATCAAGTTGAGTATGGGCGCGCTATCTCGAATCAAGATATAACCTTAGGTGGGATTCGATTGGAGGGGGATCAAAGCACCAGCTTGTTCGCTTTTTTCAAACTCTACCCTTATTGGCAACAATGTATGACTTGGCGCCAGCACAGACGTTTGGAAGAAGTACTCAACCTAGCTCGATACGCTTCTTGTTCTGAGGAAAGAAAAGCCTTGCTCAATACTTTGCTTCATGAACTAGCAGAGCAAAACATTTTATCGATTTTAGCGACGGAAGATTTAACCTTAACGATTCCTTCCAGAGTGGCAGGAGTTGAAATCAATAGCATTGGTTGGTGTAACTTTTCCAAGCTTTGGATACAGCCCCATTAATGTTTAACAGGTAACTGGCTTTACTTGGTGCTAAGTCTCTCTAGACAATACACTTTCGCTAATGCCAGTCTCCTTCAACATTCGCTATTCAATAAGCAAAACCGAACAGTTGTTTTTTTCGGGCAACTTACCATATGGTCATCGACCATACCGACTGCTTGCATGAAGGCATAGCAGATCGTCTCACCCACAAATTTAAAGCCTTTCTTTTTAAGGAACTTACTCATTGCTTTGGACTGTTCCGTGGAGACTGGCACTTGGCTCATGTCTGTCCAATGATTCACTATAGGTTTGCCATCAACAAACTGCCATAGAGCATTAGATAGGCTGCCGTATTCTTCGATTAATTGCTTTGCCGCTTTAGCGTTGCTAAATACCGAGTTAATTTTGCCACGGTGCTTAACCACGTCGAAGTTTTCTACGATGAACTCAGTACGTACTTCATCACGTTGAATGAGCTTATCTAAGTCATAGTTTTCGAATGCTTGGCGATAGCCTTCTCGCTTTTTCAAAATCGTAATCCAACTTAAACCGGCTTGCGCGCCTTCTAACGTGATGAACTCAAACAACACTTTATCGTCATAAACGGGTACACCCCACTCTGCATCATGATATTCACGCTCAAGTGGATGGTTCATCGCCCATGCACACGTATTTTGTTCCATATTCAATCCTTATAAAAACGCCCCTGACGTTAGCCAGAGGCGCTTTAGAACGTTACTTAAACTCAGCCGTTATTTTGGTACTGCCACCCTGTGGAATAGACGATACAACACTGGAACGACAATTAGTGTCAGTACGGTCGCAAAACCCAAACCAAACATGATGGTTACGGCCATCGGTTTAAAGAAGATATCCGGTAGTAGTGGAATCATACCTAGAATCGTCGTGATTGCTGCCATACATACAGGACGAACACGACTGACCGCGGCATCCACAACTGCGTCGTACGCTTCTTTACCCGACTTCATTTCAATCTCAATCTGATCAAGCAGTACGATACCATTTTTCAGCACCATACCTGATAAGCTCAAGAAGCCCAGTAATGCCATAAAGCCAAAGGGCGTATTCAGGGCGAGTAGACCGGTTGTTACACCAATCAATGCCAGAGGCACCGTTAACCAAACAATCAGTGGCTCTTTGATTGAGTTAAACAAGAAGATAGTAATCAAGAACATGAACAGGTAGCCCATCGGCATCGTCGAAAACAATGATGCCTTCGCTTTGCCTGATGATTCATATTCTCCACCCCACTCTAGCGAGTAACCCGGTGGCATTTCGATGGCTTCAATCGCTGGCTGCAGACGTTTTTGCAGTGTTGCTGCCGTTTCTTCACCTAAGATATCCGGATCCGCCATCACCGTTAGCATGCGCTTACGGTTCTTACGAACAATAATTGGGTCTTCCCAACGCATGTCGTAGCCCATGGTCACTTGTTGTAGAGGAATAAATTCACTCTGCGCAGGGCTCCAAATCTTCATGCCTTCGATGTTACGAATGTCGATACGCTCATCTTCAGGTAGTCGAGCAACGATTGGCATTAGTGTAGTGCCATCACGGTACAGACCGATCGTCATGCCCGAGAACGACATAGATAGGAAATCATCAACGTCAGACTTAGTGATGCCGTAACGACGAGCTTGGCTCTCGTTAAATTGAGGCTCTAGCACTTGTGTACGTTCACGCCAGTCATGACGGATGTTAGTCGCACCAGGATCGGCGTACATTACGTCCATCACTTGCGCTGCGATAGTACGAAGTACAGTAGGATCAGAACCAATGATACGCGCTTCGATCTTCGCACCGCCACCAGGGCCCAATTCAATTTGCTTTAACTTGTAGTTAATTTCTGGGTAGTTGGTTTTGATGTGCTCTCTAAAGCGATCCATTAATGGCGCTAAGGCTTCATAGTTCTCAACACGCGTGGTGATCTCACCGTAAGCCGCGTAGCTTTTCTCTGGCGCATAAGTCAGCATGAAACGCTGCAAGCCTTTACCAGCCGTTGTGGTAATGTGATCAACGTGATCTTGCTCAGCAAGCCAACCTTCCAGCTCTTTCAGCGTGTCATTCGTCGCTCGAATATCTGTCCCTTCAGGCAGCCACACATCCAATTGGAAAATAGGCGTGGTTGAAGATGGGAAGAAGGCTTGTTTAACGTAGGTAAACCCGTAGACACTTGCCGCCAGTCCCGCAACCAACACAACAACAGTGAACCATGCGCGGCGCATACAGAAGCTCAAGAACTTCTTGTACATGACAAACACAATGCCATTGTATGGGTCATTGTCTTCGCCCTCGCCACTCTTAATTTTCTGGCCTTTGAAGAAGATATCCGCAAAGAATGGCGTTAGCGAGATTGCAGTGAACCAACTCAGCATTAGCGAGATAAGCAGTACCGTAAACAAGGTACCACAGTACTCACCCGTCGAGTCTTCAGACAAACCGATCGGTGCAAATGCAGTTACCGCGATAACCGTCGCGCCCAATAGTGGCCACTTGGTTTGCGTGACGATGTCTGTTGCAGCTTGCAGTCTCGTTCGCCTTTTTTGGGTACCTATCAGTATCCCTTCCACGACCACGATGGCGTTATCAACCAGCATACCTAGAGCAATGACCAAGGCACCAAGTGAAATTCGCTGCAAGTCAATAGCTAAGTACTTCATGAAAATGAAGGTACCTAATACGGTCAACAACAAGATTAAACCAATCAGCAAACCAGAGCGCAAACCCATAAAGAAGAGTAAAACAACGATTACGATACCAACCGCTTGCGCCAGGCTGATAACGAAACCACTGACCGACTTGTCCACTTCTTTAGGTTGATTGTAGATCTCTGAAATCTCAACCCCAACGGGTTGTTGGTACTTCAGCTCTGCAACACGACGGTCAAATGCTTTGCCCACTTCAACAACGTTCACCCCCTGAGCAAAGGAAACACCCAAGTTCAGCGCCAATTGGCCGTTATAGTTGATGATGTTGGTTGGGACATCAACGTAGCCACGTTTAATTTCGGCAACGTCTTTCAAAAAGATGAGTCCTTGTGCACCCGACTCAGTCAACAATAGATCGCCAAGCTCATCAACGCTTTGGAACTCACCAGTTGGTTGAATGCGGATGTACTCGTCACCAATTCTTATCGCACCGGCGTCAGATACGACGTTTTGGGTCGACAGTAAGTTAAAGACCGTATTTGGAGAAAGACCAAGACTACTTAGTTTTTTCATCGAAATTTCAATGAAGACTTGCTCTTGTTGTTGACCTGAGACCGAGACCTTGCTCACCCCATCAACCAGTTCAAGCTCACGCCTCAAATAGTCGACATAGTCGAGCAGTTCTTTATAGCTGTAGCCATCACCAGTGACCGCAAGCAAGATTCCATATACATCACCAAAGTCATCAACAACCGACGGTTCGTTCACGCCTGGTGGCAATGAGCCTTTTAGATCGTTGACCTTACGGCGTAACTCATCCCATATTTGCGGTAAGTCATCTGGACCGTAGTTATTTTTCATGGTCACGGTGATTTGTGATAAACCACGGCTAGAAATCGAGTTAACTTCATCCACATAAGTGAGCTGCTGGATGGCTTTCTCCAGTGGATAAGTCACCTCCTCCTCAACCTGTTGTGGGGTTGCACCAGGATAAGAAGTCACTACCATTGCATCTTTGATCGTAAAGGCTGGATCCTCTAAGCGACCTAAACCAAAGAACGCAGAGAAACCACCAATTAAGAAGATTAGCGATATCATCCAACTGATTACACGGTTACGAATGAAATACGCCGCGATGCCCGTTACGTTTTCATCATCTTTTTGAGGCGCAACATTGTTTTGTTCACTCATTGAGTTGCCTCCTGCTTAACCACTTCCACTTTCATACCATCTCTTAGTCGGGAAACACCAGCGACAACCACTTTGTCATCAAGCTCTAGGCCATCGAGAATCTGTACCGAGGTCTGCGAAGCTTTGCCAGCGCGGACTTGCTTACGAGTCACCGTATTATCGTCATTCAAGACCCAAACAAACTTGTTTTCACGACTGAGATCATCACCATCAGCATTGAAGATAGCCTCAATTGGTACGCTGATGCTGATATTGAGGTCGAGGCCTGTTTTCTTATCTTTTGATGTTACATCAACCGCCATACCGTCAAAGATGTATTCATCTTCAGGCATTGGCAGCGACAGCGTCGCGGTAAACGTGCCTGTGTTTGGGTCAGGCTGTGTTGTAAACTCTGTAATACGCGCTTCATATTCATTACCACTCTGCACGCGAACCACTGCATTGATACCCGATAAAAGCTCTTCTTTAGGGGACTGGTTCACATGCAAACGATCTGGGAGCTGAATCAAGACCTCAACGCGGTCCACACTGTGAATGTTAACGATGTATTGACCAACTTGAATATTCTCAAACTGGTCGACGCTTACGCGAGAGATGATCCCGTCAACCGGCGCTTTCAGCTCCGTAAATGACAAGCGTAATTTTGCAAGCTCCAGCTCTGCGAGAGCAATTTGGCGTTTCGCTGCAATTTCATCAAATTGAGATTTTGCCAGTAAGCCTTTTTTCACTAGAGGCGAAGAACGGCGATATTGGCTGTCCACGACCGAAAAACGTGCCGATGCGTTATCGACATCAAGTAGGTAATCGGTTGGGTCTAGCGTGGCAATCACGTCACCTTCAATGACCTTGTCGCCCTCTTTGACTAATACGCGGCTTACCTCTCCCGCTACACGGAAACTCAGATGAGAGCGGTCAGCAGCGTTAGCTACAGCTGGGAAATACAAGTTGTCATCAACCTTTTTTCCTTCCAAAGAAGCAACGCGAACACGAGGGGTTTCTAATTCTCTTTCCAGCCCTTTATCACCACAGCCAGCAAGTAACATCGCCGAACATAGAGTGGTTAAAGCTAAGACTCCTTTCATATTACAATCCTCGCTCCTTCACCCACTCACGAACCTTAATACCCGGCTCAATGACATTCACGCCAGATACAATGATTTGGTCACCATCATCCAAGCCCGCCTGAATTTGTTGTTTCTCATTTAAAGTGATAGACGCTTTTTCGACAATACCTTGGTCAGTGACTCGCCAAACGCACGTCTTACCATCTTCAGTGAAAATCGCTGAACTCGGAATTCTTGTTGCGCCCGCATTTTCAGACACTAAATGTACGTTCCCAGACATACCAGGCAAGATACCTACCCCTTCAGGGCGTACCATTACCATAGTGACTTTATAACTACCGGTTTTTGGGTCCGCTTCAGTATCAATTTCTTGGAAAGTCAGCTCAAACGACTGCTCAGGAAACGCATCAAACGTCATCGTCGCGTGCGCATTGGCTCCTTGAGTAAATTTACTTAGCAAGTGGTCTGGTAGCTGGAACTGCACTTTCATCACTTGATTGGTTTGAATGTTCATAACGCCCTCTTTGGCCGCCACGTATTCATGATTTTCAGCAGGAAGATAAGAAATTGTGCCGTCATAAGGGGCAACAAGTTTAGTGTATCCCAGGTTCGCTTTAGCCTGATTCCATTGTGCTTTTGCCGAGTTATGATTGGCTTTTGCTGCGTCGAAATCTTGCTCGGACACCACTTGCTCTTCACGTAGCTTTTTCGAACGTTCGTATTGAACATCGGCTAAAGTGTAATTCGCGCGAGCTTGTTTTTCTAGGAGTGAGTACTCGTCTGGGTTAAGTACTGCAAGTACATCGCCTTTTTTAACCATTTGTCCGGCATTCACTTCTATTGATTGAAGTAAACCTGGTACTCGGAATGCGAGTACTGCTCTATCGCCGGCTTCTGTGGTGGCAGGAAAATGTCTTTCAAACTGAGCATTGCCGACAGAGACCGTGAAGAGTTTGGCGGGCCGAGATTCGGGTTCAGGGACAGGTGGTAGCTCTTTTCCACATCCTGAGAGAACCGTCATGACAGCGATTGGAATGAGCGCTTTTCTCATGTTAATTCATCCATTTAAGATCCATTCCTTTAAAGTAGATGAATTTTGGGCATTCTTCTAGAGCATCAGAGCAAAAAATTTCTTTAAAAATAGCAATTTGAGACAAAAATAAAGCAGGCCGAAACCTGCTTTATCAACTAATCAGTAACCAACCACTAAAGATTATTAAACTCTCTGTTTACGCGATAAGCATCAGAAGTGACATACGCTTCCATATTACGAATTTTGCCATCAAGACGATTAAAGTCGCTTTCTAATACGCTTAACAGCTGATCTGGGCTTTGTCCTTTCTGCCAAGGCTTACTTTTTAGCGTGTGCTCTTGACGAGATTTAATGTTTTCAGTGTAGGTCACCGGTTGCTTTTCTAGCATGAAGGTCATCGCAACATAGGCCAACAAGACTAGGAAAGTACCGCCCAGCAAAGCAGCGGAAATCACAACGATACGAATCAACCAAACTTCCGCGCCAAAGTAGTTTGCGACTCCGGCACACACGCCAGAGATTTTGCCATTTACTGGGTCACGATACAGTTCTCGTTTAATCATACTTACGTCTCCACGTTGGAGATTCTGAGTCTAGGATACGCTCCAATGTTTCAACTCGAGACTGCATCGCTTCCGCTTTTTCAGACAGTACCTGAAGGCGCTCAAGATCTTGGCTCGACAGTGCACTATCTGCTTTGCGTTTGCTGCGATAGTGTAAGAAGAGCCATAGTGGAGCGACAAAGATTAAAAAGACAATCAATGGTCCAGTAATAATAAATGTCGACATAAATGGCTCCTTTCTTATTTATCGTCCGATGACATCTGTTCTTTCAGTTTTGCCAACTCTTTTTCAATTTCGTCTTGTGCTTGTAGCTCGGCAAACTCTTGGTCTAGTGACTTTGCGTTGCCTGTTTTCGCGTATAGGTCTGCTTCTGCTTCCATCTCGTCAATCTTACGAGAGTATTGCTCAAACTTTGCCATCGCTTCGTTTGTGCGACCTGCATGTAGCTGCTTTTGTACATCACGACGGTTAGATGCCGTTTGGTTACGAATTGCTAGCGCTTGTTGCTTCGCACGAGTTTCAGTAATTTTTGCTTCTAACTTGCCAATTTCACCTGTTAGCTTCTCGATCGTTTCTTCTACAAGTGTTTGTTCAGTGTGAAGACCTTTAATTACTTGCTCTAGCTTTTGCTTTTCAATCAGAGCAGCACGCGCCAAATCTTCACGCTCTTTTACTAGTGCTAGACTTGCTTTTTGGCCCCACTCAGTGATTTGCTCCTCTAGTGCTTCGACTTTGCGAGCCAACTCTTTTTTGTCTGCAATCGCTTTCGCCGAGTTAGTACGTACTTCTACAAGTGTGTCTTCCATTTCTTGGATGATAAGACGGATCATTTTTTCAGGATCTTCCGCCTTGTCTAGCAATGCACTGATGTTTGAGTTAACGATATCTGCAAAACGAGAAAAAATACCCATAACGGAACTCCTCTTTTTTCCTATTAAAACTCGACAAGGTGGTGATTCACCTTGTGCCTCCCCTTACATTTAGCAAGTGGCGCGCCAACTTTTATTTCTTTATTAAACAATACCTTATGCATATTTTTGTTGTTGCATACCGTTATGCTATGATGGTTTTCACCAACTGTTGGTAAATTTCACCAACTTCAATACTGTAAATCTTGGCCAGACAGAAAATAAGAAGGATTTTATGAAGCAGAACCTCATTGGTGAATCGCCCGCCTTTCTCGCCGTATTAGATAAAGTATCACAACTTGCGCCGATTGAGCGTCCCGTTCTTATTATTGGAGAACGAGGGACAGGTAAAGAGCTCATCGCGCAACGTTTACACTATTTATCAAAGCGTTGGGATAAGCCACTGCTTTCTCTAAACTGTGCAACATTAAGCGAGGGTTTGATTGATTCCGAGCTGTTTGGTCATGAATCGGGATCATTTACAGGGTCGAAAGGTAAACATAAAGGCCGCTTTGAACGCGCCGAAGGTGGCACCCTGTTCCTTGATGAATTGGCGACCGCACCACTCCTCGTTCAAGAAAAACTCCTACGTGTGATTGAATATGGCGAATACGAGCGCGTTGGTGGACACACTGCATTAACTGCAGACGTTCGCTTGGTCTGTGCAACCAATGCTGATTTACCAAAACTGGCAGAACAAGGCGATTTCCGTGCGGATTTGCTCGACCGTTTGGCCTTTGATGTCATCATGCTTCCGCCACTAAGAGAGCGAAAAGAAGACATCCTTTCCCTTGCCGAGCATTACGCGATCAAGATGTGTCGTGAATTGCAGTTGGAATACTTTGTTGGCTTTACGGAAGAGGCACAACAGTCACTGCTCGATTACGAATGGCCGGGCAACGTTCGTGAATTAAAGAATGTGATTGAGCGAGCTATCTATCGTCACGGCCTCAACTCAGATCCTATCGAACACCTTATCTTCAACCCATTTCAAACGGGTTGGGATAACTCGCTCGGTCACACTGCCGCCCAGGAAGAAACCGAGACAACAGTGTCCACTCCGCACTTCGCAACCCAATTCCCTCTGGACTACAAGCAGTGGCAAGAAGATCAAGATATTGAATTGCTAAACCGAGCACTAGAAGAAGCAAAGTTTAACCAACGCCAAGCCGCGGAATTATTGGGGTTAAGCTACCACCAGCTTAGGGGTATGGTCAGAAAATATGGCTTAGTCGGTCAAGGATAATTACCACACGCCCTCTCACTCGAGTAATGGCTCACTATACTAGAGGAAAACAAGTGGTTTTAGTAAACACGAGTGTTTTACACAAATTAGTGAGTAATTTGAGAGGCAAATAAGGTCAACAACCAGACAATGATACGGTAATTTGATCTAACACCCCGCGACTCAACGATTTTATGTTTGGAGCGAGTTGGCAAAAGTGATAAATTAGCGAGATCATTTTCGCTTGTTATCCTTGAAGCAAAAAGCTAACGGAGCAAGCAAAGCCCAATGACCATTTCATATTATGAAAGCTTTTATAAGACTATCGCTGAGCCTGATTGGTATTAGCTTACTCACCGCATGTGGTGATGAAATCGATCACAATGATATTCGAGAGAATGGCTTTGTGTTTTGCGGGCAAGGTAAGCCAACCACGTTTAACCCTCAGCTCATTGACAGCGGCATCACTGCCGAAGCACTTAGCCCTCAGCTATACGATACGCTGCTCACACTTGATCCCAAAACCCATCACCCCGTTGCAAATCTTGCAGAAAATTGGTCCGTTAATGAAGAAGGCACCGAATACACGTTTAATCTTAAACATGGTGTTCAATTTCAAAAGACAGCATGGTTTACACCTACCCGATCTTTTAATGCACAAGATGTGGTATTCAGCTTCAAGCGAATCATTGATGTAGACCATCCGTTTCACGACGTCGGCGGTGGTTTTTATCCATGGTTTGCAGGTTTGGATTTCCAAAACTTGGTGAAAGATGTTTTCGCTGTGGATAACGACACAGTGAAGTTTGTGCTCGCTCAACCTAATTTTGCCTTTTTAGCCAATATTGCGACCAGTCATGCCGTGCTACTTTCTGCCGAATATGGCCAGCAACTCGCAGCAAAAGATGATAAAGAACAGATCGATATGTTACCTATCGGTACTGGTCCATATCAACTCAAAGAGTACCAAGTGAACGACTTGATTCGTCTTGAGCGCCATCCTAAATATTGGAAGTCGCCAGCCAAGATGGAACAGGTGGTATTCGACATATCTCACCGCGGTACTGGCACGCTCGCTAAACTGCTGAGAAACGAGTGTGATGTGCTTGCATCACCAATTTCGAGTCAAATTCCAATCATTCAAGAAACGGAGGAGCTAGAGTTAACCGCAACGCCCGCTAATAATGTCTCATTTATTGCGATTAACACCGAACACCCAGCTCTGCGCGATGCTCGTGTTCGCCAAGCATTGAACCTAGCGATCAACCGCCAGAACATTCTTGATTCAGTTTATTACGGCACTGGCACTCAAGCTTATACAGTGCTTCCACCTAACTCTTGGGCTTACCAAAAAGACAGCGTGAAAATACGTTATGACCGTAATTATGCTTTAGCCCTTCTTCGAGAGGCGGGGTACGAGAAAGGTCTGCAATTGACGATGTGGGTACCATTGGAACCACGCGCCTTCAACCCAAGCCCGCGTAAAACCGCAGAGCTGATTCAAGCAAACTTCGCAGACATTGGTGTCGAGTTACGACTGCTGACTGATGACCGCTTTGAACGTACCCAACTGGAAAACATCAATGATGTAGACTTGCTGCTCACCGGATGGATTGGGGATACAGGCGATCCGGATAACTTTTTCCGCCCTCTGCTGTCTTGTGGATCAGAACGCGTTGGTTTGAACGTTTCGATGTGGTGTAACGATGATTTCGACTTCTTGTTGGATCTTGCACTAGAAACTCAACAGCAACGTTACCGCTTGAATCTATATCGCCAGGCGCAGAATATTCTCAATGAAGAGTTCCCAGTTATACCATTGGCTCACGGCGTTCAATTCCGTGTCCACGACAAATCACTGAAAGGCTTTAAATCAAGCCCTTTCAATGCACAACCTTTTGATAGAGTTGAGAGAGTCCATTAATGTTTTGGTACGCCGTAAGACGTCTTAATCTATTTGTCATCACTTTGATGATTCTCACGTTAGTGGGCTTTTCGCTATTGCGCTTGGATCCGAGTTCTCATTGGGCAAACGTTGAATTTTGGGCAGGCTGGCAAAGCTATCTTGTTGAGCTATCACAGCTCAATTTTGGTATCAGTAAAAACGGAAACCCAATTTACGATGAGTTAGCTATTGTCTTTCCTGCAACACTCGAGTTGTGTTTCTTTGCCTTTGCCGTTTCATTGCTTATCGGTATTCCACTGGGCACGATTGCAGGCATGAAACAGGGTAAATGGTTAGATACCAGCATCTCATTTATCTCTATGTCTGGCTACTCGGCGCCTATCTTCTGGGTTGCGCTGATGTTGATCATGATGTTCTCGTTGCAGTATCACGTGTTCCCCGTTTCTGGCCGCTATGACTTACTGTATGAGATTGACCACGTAACGGGTTTCGCCATCATTGATGCATTCATGGCAAAAGGTGAATACCGAGCACACGCGCTGCAAAGTGTTATCGAACACATGATCTTGCCATGTTTGGTATTAGCGCTTGCTCCGACTACCCAAGTTATCGGCTTAATGCGCGCATCAGTGGCAGAAGTGATGAGTCAAAACTATATCCGTGCTGCACGAATCAAAGGTTTATCCAACCGCGAGATCGTGACACAACACGTGCTACGTAACGCCATTCCGCCTATTGTTCCAAAAGTTGGTGTTCAGCTTTCTAGCATGATCACGCTAGCGATCATTACTGAATCTATCTTCAACTGGCCGGGTATTGGTCGTTGGTTGTTGGATGCACTTTCAAATCAAGATTACGCTTCCATTCAGGCAGGCGTAATGGTGCTAGCAACCCTTGTTTTAACTGCCAACATCCTTTCGGATTTGATTGGTGCCATGATTAACCCTCTGGTGAGAAAGGAATGGTATGCTAACAAATAACGTTTATCAGGAAGAACGCATTCCAACTCAGTTCGAACGATTCTGGCGTAGCTACCGTGCCAACAGCTTGGCAATGTTTGGCTTGTGGTGTCTGATTTTCATCATCCTGATCACCATATTTGCGCCATTCCTTACGCCTTATGATCCACAAGCTCAATCGGGCGAACTACTTGTGCCTCCATCATGGGCACCAGCAGGCGCCGTGGACTACTTTCTTGGCACAGACGACTTGGGTCGTGACATCCTTTCGCGTCTGATTATGGGTTCTCAGCTGACATTCGGTGCAGCCGTCGCCATAACAGTCATTGCTGGTTTGATTGGCTGTTTTATTGGTGTTTTGGCAGGTATGACTAAAGGTCTGTTATCGAGTACTTTGAACCACTTACTCGATACCGTAATGTCGATCCCATCGCTACTACTGGCGATCATCTTCGTGGCTTTCCTTGGCTTTGGTGAGTTCAACATCCTTCTGGCTATCTGCTTGGCTTTGATTCCACGCTTTATTCGCTCGGTGTACATCGCGGTCCATACGGAAGTAGAAAAAGACTACATCATGGCGGCTCGCCTAGATGGTGCCAATGACTTCTACTTACTGTGGAACTCGATTCTGCCAAACGTACTCACTGTCATCGCGGCAGAAATCACACTGGCACTATCTGTAGCAATTTTAGATATCACAGCACTAGGCTTCCTTGGTTTGGGTGCTCAAGCACCAAGTACTGAATGGGGCGCAATCCTTGGCGACTCCGTTGAGCTGATTTACATTGCGCCATGGACAGTAACACTACCAGGTCTCACCATTATGTTTACCGTGGTTGTTCTAAACTTAGTGGGTGAAGGTGTACGCCAAGCTCTCAATGCGGGGATCGAATAATGCCGTTACTAGATATTCGACATTTAACCATTGAAATTGAAACGCCATCAGGTTTGGTGAAAGCCGTCGACCGCATGAGCATTACCCTAAATGAAGGGGAAATCCGTGGTCTAGTGGGCGAATCAGGTTCAGGTAAGAGTCTGGTTGCCAAAGCAATTGTTGGCGTTTGTAAGGACAACTGGAAAGTCACCGCGGACCGAATGCGCCTTGGTAACATTGACTTGCTTCAATTGACACCGAAAGAGCGCCGACGAGTGATAGCTCGCGATATCGCGATGATCTTCCAAGAGCCTTCGACCTGTTTAGATCCTTCTGAAGAAGTAGGACGTCAATTGATCGAATCGATCCCTTCTCGCTCTTTCGAAGGAAAATGGTGGGAACGATTCAAATGGCGTAAAAAACAGGCGATTGCCCTACTCCACAAAGTGGGCATCAAAGATCACAAACGCTTGATGGGCAGCTACCCTTACGAGCTAACCGACGGTGAATGTCAGAAAGTCATGATCGCGATGGCCATTGCAACCAAGCCAAAAATCTTGATTGCCGACGAACCAACCAACGACCTTGACCCAATCACGCAGTCACAAATCCTGCGTTTGTTGAGCCGAATGAATCAGCTCAACAACACCACGATTGTGTTGATTGGCCATGACTTGACCACCATTACTCAATGGGCGAATCGTATTACGGTAATGTATTGCGGCCAATCAGTTGAATCCGCTGACACCGAGAAGTTGGTTGAGGCTCCGAAGCATCCATATACTGCGGCACTGCTCAAAGCAATGCCCGACTTTAATGATTGGATTCCTCATAAGCAGAAACTGCAATCACTACCGGGGTCAATACCCCCTTTGCAGCACTTGCCAATCGGCTGTCGCTTAGGGCCTCGTTGCCCTTATGCACAAAGACAATGTGTCGAGATACCCCATACGAGACGTATCAAGACTCATAAATTTAGCTGTCACTTCCCATTGAACACGGAGAAACATTCATGAGTGCGTTGCTTGAAGTCGATAACCTATCGAAACAGTTTGTCACGCGCTCAGGTCTGTTTAAACGCACAGTCAAAGAAGCGGTTAAACCGGTTAGTTTTACCCTAGAGCCGGGTCAAACCATTGGCTTTATTGGCCAAAACGGCTCAGGAAAGTCTACGCTAGCACGTATGTTAGCGGGTGTGGTTGAGCCAAGTTCCGGTGAGATTCGTGTAAACGGTGAGCGCCTTGAACACGAAGATTACTCGACGCGTTGTAAGCTAATTCGCATGATTTTCCAAGATCCAAACACCTCTTTGAACCCGCGCATTCAGATTGGCCGCATTTTGGAAGGTCCGTTA
This sequence comes from Vibrio sp. D173a, assembly GCF_030248475.1. Lineage (NCBI taxonomy): Bacteria > Pseudomonadati > Pseudomonadota > Gammaproteobacteria > Vibrionales > Vibrionaceae > Vibrio > Vibrio sp. D173a. Next base: position 523 of record NZ_JAHGAH010000066.1, on the reverse strand, counting down.
AAACGAAACACCAACATGCCGCCGGATGCACGTATGAAGCGTGTAAAAGATACTCTGTTGCGCGTAGGTTTGCTGCCAGAGCATGCTTATTTCTATCCGCAAATGCTTGCAGCAGGTCAGAAGCAGCGTGTGTGTCTTGCTCGTGCTCTTATCCTGCAACCTTCCATCATCGTTGCTGATGAGGCACTAAACGGTCTAGACATGGCGATGCGCTCTCAGATCATCAACTTATTCTTAGAGTTGCAAGAAGAGATGGGCTTGTCGTTTGTTTACGTGTCTCAGCATATTGGCATCGTGAAACACATTACCGACAAAGTAATGGTGATGCATGAAGGCGAAGTGGTGGAGTTCGGCGAAACAAACCAAGTGCTGACCAACCCAGAGCATGCGATTACTCAGCGATTGGTAGAGAGCCACTTCTACAAAGCGCCAAACCACTAAAGATTGAGCGAGTAGTAAGTTTCTAGTATTCGCTTCCTCTAAAAACCTTCCTCTAAAAATAACAAAGCCTGCATCAACGCCT
>NZ_JAHGAH010000659.1:0-740 GCF_030248475.1 Vibrio sp. D173a | reverse complement strand
TTAAACGGCTCTTCCGTTTTCCACTCTGGATGCGCAGGCGCCATCTCTTTAACTCGATCCAGCGCGAACGCTAGTTGAAAGTAATACGGTTTTTCAGACCAAAGCGTACCATCGTTATCGAACACTGCGATACGATCTTCCACTTCCACATAGGTATCAGCCTGTTTATCATTCGTTTGCTCGACAAATTTAACAATGGCGGATTTACTCGGGCTATCCTTCCACGAGGGCAGCAGTGATGAATCACAATCTTTGGCAAAAGATGAAAAAGAGAGGCTGGATAAAATAGCGACTGACAGACAAGTAAGTTTCTTCATAGCAACGACCATGTTATTGATAAATTGTAGGGTTAACTTCCATTTATCCTAGTTCGTCTACTCTAGTTTTCCACTTATGAAGGCTATAACTAACGCTCATATGCCGCAACTAATGTGTCTATTCCAGCTAGCCGACTCCCCTCAAGAGCCGCAACTATCTTGTACTGAACGCCTATTTTCCCGGTTGACCCAATAAGCAATGCCCATGATAAGTGCCGAAAAAAGAGCGCAAAGATAGATAGGGTAAATAGGGTTAATCACCACACTAAATGCTAAGGCAGCAGCTAACCCGTAGCCTAGAGTATGAAACATGGAGATGTAACCCGCGACAGAACCCGGAGCTCGACTCAATTGACTGGTTGCTGAAGCAGTATAGGCAGGCACTAGCAACGCAGCACCGATGGCGGTCACAGTCATCGCCAA
>NZ_JAHGAH010000658.1:0-787 GCF_030248475.1 Vibrio sp. D173a | reverse complement strand
TTGCGAAGAAGAACAATGAAAAGGCCTTCTCGCAAGCGATCAAGATCATCATGAACTCATTTTATGGGGTTTTGGGCTCATCCGGTTGCCGCTTCTTCGATACTCGTTTGGCGTCGTCGATTACCATGCGCGGCCATGAAATCATGAAACAAACCAAGGTACTTATCGAAGAGAAAGGTTATCAGGTTATCTATGGTGACACTGACTCTACATTCGTGTCTCTGAATGGTAGCTACAGTCAAGAAGACGCCGATGAAATCGGTCAATCGCTTGTCGCATATATCAACGATTGGTGGACACAACATCTTAAAGACAAGTACAACCTGACTTCCATCCTTGAACTCGAGTACGAAACTCACTATCGCAAGTTCTTGATGCCCACTATTCGTGGTTCAGAGACAGGCTCAAAGAAACGCTATGCAGGACTAATCGGCGAACAAGGCGATGAGAAGATCGTATTTAAAGGCCTAGAGAGCGCACGTACTGACTGGACTCCACTTGCACAGCGCTTTCAACAAACCTTGTATGAAATGGTTTTTCATGACCAAGACCCAACCGACTACGTCCGCAATTTTGTCGATGAAACAGCGGCTGGCAAACACGACGATTTGCTGGTTTATCAAAAACGCTTGAGACGTCAACTGCACGAATATCAGAAAAATATTCCGCCTCAAGTAAGAGCAGCACGTATGGCGGATGAGATAAACGAAGAGCTAGGCCGCCCTCTTCAATATCAAAACAAAGGGCGAATTGAGTATTTGATTACCTTAAACGGCCCAGAGCCAAA
>NZ_JAHGAH010000657.1:0-628 GCF_030248475.1 Vibrio sp. D173a | reverse complement strand
TCTCACCTTCGTTGATCGCAAACGTACGTTCACCATCATCAGAAATCAACGTGTAACAACGGCCAATAGAACCTTCTACTGTTTGTAGATGGTTTAAGTTCATGCGCGAAGAGGTGCGGCATAGGTAACGATATGCGAACGAGCCAACTTCGATGTTACGAGACATAACACCCAGTAGCACAGACGAGCTTCAATATCTACAATTGTTTGACCAACACCAACAATAATTGGGCGAAACAGTTTTGGTGTTTCCTTCATCTGGTTGATGAGTGGATCACGAGCGTGTGTAGGGAAGTAGTGCTTAGATTTGCGCTGTCCAGGAAATTTCATAAGAAAATTACAGTGAGAAAATTTTGCCGCATGATATCACAGATTTTTGTAATTTCTTTCATTTTTATTACATTCTCAACCACCTGCACATTGTATGAACAGGTGGTTGAACAAAACTAAACCGATCGCTTATTTTTCTGCATCAGTCAGTGTTGCTGGGTCAACATACGCCTTGGTACCCCATAGTGGCACGGTAGATAGGCTGTGTTTGAAACTGCCTTCAGTCTCTTTAGTGGTGTAAGACAAGTAGAGTAGGGTTTGGTTTTCTGCATCAAAAATACGTCTTACCTTCATGGTT
>NZ_JAHGAH010000656.1:0-646 GCF_030248475.1 Vibrio sp. D173a | reverse complement strand
CAGTTGGTCGAGCGCCTGAACGGCTTGTTCTTGGGCTGGATCTCTTTGAAATCCATGTTCTTCTATATCTTGTTCGTATTTTTTAACGGGATTCATGACGACATTTCCACAATGAAATCGATATCAACCAGCAAAGGAAAAAGGGCTTCAACAGTACAATAGGCGGGGGCTGAGCGCTGTATGTGCAGCTTCAAACTGATAGCTAGCGCACACGCATTTCTCTTTATACTGTCGCTTTCTCATAGTACCATGAAGCTGCATTATGTGTAACTAAGCAGTAACAAACATGTTAAAAAACAACAATAAGGAGCTGTTATGCCTTGGATGTATGCCGTTGGCGGTTTACTAATCGGACTTATCTTAGGGGTTGCTATTTCTCGCCTCACGACCCCTGAGTACAAGAAGCAAAAAAATGTTCAAAAAGAATTAGACACAGCAAAGTTTGCCCTAGAGCAGCAACGCCAAGAGCTTGCAGACCACTTTGCTAAAACAGCTGAAATGTTGGATACGTTAGGTAAAGACTACACCAAGCTTTACCAACACATGGAAAAAACCAGCGCTGAGTTAATCCCCAACTTACCAGAACAGGATAATCCATTTGTGAAGACAGCTGCTGCACACTCAGACAAACCGTCAGAGAATGCAG
>NZ_JAHGAH010000655.1:0-759 GCF_030248475.1 Vibrio sp. D173a | reverse complement strand
GTTGATGAATTCGAAGCCGATATTGCTGAGTTTGCAAAGGAGCTAGCGAAGAAGGCGATCAAGTCAAAGAGCTTGATGGATTAGGGCATAACCCTGAACCTTACATTGTACAAAACAAGGCCGACATTATGTCGGCCTTTCTATTAGGTTGTCACACGAGAACCTAAGATTTTCTGGTTACAGATGCACTTTAGTTAGTGAGAACAACTGTTGCCATTGGGGATGCCACTACCTAGGAATTCGACGCGAATTTGTTCGACATCTTTTAGGTAGTGGTTATTGGTTTGATCCGTTTTATCAAAGTTGTTGAGCGTGATATTCCAAGACGAGAATGGCGTCGGTTGGAAATACGCATACTCGAACTTATTCGCCACAGAGCCATCGGTGATGATGCTCACGTCATTGGTCGTTGGATCATCAAGGCGATAGTAGAATGCGCGCGATACTGGGTTAGAGCTGAATTGATAGTCCTGATTTTCGTATCGGTCAGCATAGTTACCTGAGCTGGAGACACGCAAGTTGAGTTGTTTTCCGTAAGGTAAGTTTTCCCCCTCAAGGAATACACGCACCGTTGAAAGCCTAACGCGATCAAATGCGCAAAGCTGAACTTGCTCTAATGGAATCGTGAAGTTCAATTCACCGGTGTTAGCAAAGCTCTCCAGTTGCTCTGGACTGGAAATGGTGTAGTTATCGATGGTGAAGTCTTGTGGTGCTGGCTGGAATGAAGACAGGGCATTCACGTATTCACTTTCGATAGAG
>NZ_JAHGAH010000654.1:0-803 GCF_030248475.1 Vibrio sp. D173a | reverse complement strand
ATTCGACTAATAGGTTGGTTACACCAGAGCACGCACTGCTGACAACAAGCTTGGTATTTGGGTTATTCTCAATAATGGCTGCACAGCGACTCATTGCCTTAAAGTTAGCAACACTTGTCCCACCAAATTTGGCGACATTAAAAGAACCAGCTACATTAGATGCGCTCACGATAAATCTCCCGACTTCCTAAAATAAAAATTACTGTTGGTAATCCAACGTCCAATGTTTGAAGAGAGTGTTTAGAGCAAAAAGAGAGGTGTGTATTTGAATTGTAAACCTCAGAAGCTCCTCATCATATTGGAATGATGACAGTTAATGGGATTCAGCCCAATTAACCGATAACAGAAACCCGACATGTTTCAGTTACCTCGGCACTGCTCCCCCTGAATGTTTTGTATTGGAAATGTGGCTCCACAAAACATCTACCTGGGCAGTGCTCCTCTTCTGCTTGATAGCTGTTTTATTGAACGTGTTTGCGATAAGAATGTCAATCGGTAACTCAAGATAAAGTGAAAATAAATTTAACAATTCTGTGACACTGGTTTGACCTCGAGACTTTCGACTAATTGCTGAGGTAGTGGATTTGCTTTAGTGTGGAAGGTTCATGTCATAAACATAAGGGATAATTATGTCGAACCTGCACGCAAACTCCACTGCTGAAAGCTTTTTTCCTCCTCATCGTACGCTAATGGGACCTGGGCCTTCTGATATTTCACCACGAGTGCTACAGGCTCTGAGTCGTCCTACTATTGGCCATTTAGATCCTTTGTTTATCAATATGATGGATGAGGTGAAGCAGCTA
>NZ_JAHGAH010000653.1:0-992 GCF_030248475.1 Vibrio sp. D173a | reverse complement strand
CGGTGTGTCGGCCTCTATACCGGTTCAGGAGGCGTGGAGAAGGCAAGCTCGTTCTATTGTTGTGATTCGAACTGAGCCGGCTTCTGAGGCGAACCCTGACAGCCAATCCGACCAAGATACTCCCAAGCCACCCAAACCGATCACGGCAGAAGAACTTGAATGGTTCCGTGACTCTTTTAGCAGTGTGCAAGAACATTGGCAGCAAAAAATTGATCAGTGGAAGGTAGATTGGACGTCGTTTTTCCAGCAGCAAATCACGCGTTCTAAACAGCAGACGCGAGACAGGCGGCATTTAGACTTGCTCAATGGTGGTCGCTGGCTGTTTGGTGCCGACGATATTTATCGCCTTAGTCATTTGGTGGGAGATAAGTTTGATTCCGGTTTGGCGGATATGTTGATGGTGCACTATCAAACCTACTCATTAACCGAAGATTTCTTACACTCGCCACCCGATGACACCTTTGTTGTTCAGATTGCGCCGAGTGAGCAACTGAAATCGAACTCTTTGATGAGCGAAAAAGAAGATCTGCTGCACGACTACCAACTGGGAATGGAAGCCGGTTTCAAATTCGTCGAGTTGTATTGCTCAATACAGAACGCTAAAGCATCACACGTCATCCAATTCGCATAATCATCAATCCATTTTTGTTTTTCCCACAACTAAAAATGGCTGCGAGTTCATTATTCGCAGCCATGGCTTAGTGCACTGTTGCTTGGATATCGGGTTATTTTAATATCAAGTGACAGGCAAGATACGCATGCAGTTTGTTGAACCAGCGACATCCATAATATCGCCTTGAGTGATGATCACGAGATCACCAAACTTCAGCATCCCTTTCTCTTTTAAGCAGGTTAGGGTAGAGAGCGCGATATCAAAGCTGTCCTCTTTATCTGTTTCAAAGTAAATAGGGGTTACACCACGATACAAGGTACAGCGATTTAATGTGCCTTCGTTGCGCGATAGAGCAAAGACGGGCATATCGGCGCTTAAG
>NZ_JAHGAH010000652.1:0-818 GCF_030248475.1 Vibrio sp. D173a | reverse complement strand
TTGAAGAGAAGCTGCGCCTAGAGACAGGTAGCCTTGGTGAACTGTTTGGTGTTGTTCGTCAAAATGCCAAAGAGCTTGAAGTTGAGCTTCACAACACAGTAAACAGTGTTGACCGTGCTGAGCACACTAAGACTGTTGATGAAATCATCGACGCGAAATCTCTTCCTTCGATGCCACAACTGACAGCACTGTGGTTAAGCATGTCTGAGCAGATTCAAGCGAGTAGCGAGCTTTCGAAGAATCAGATCGCATTCATTGATGGTGAGGGTACAACGAGTCAAGTTGATGCTTACCGTATCGGTTCATTAGGCCTAGTGACAGAGCAAGGCTACGTTAACTGGAACACACAGCGTGGCGATGCTATCGCTTACTTTAAGCAACCGGATAACGGTTCTGGTACTCCATCTAACATCGTTGTCGACCCGTCACGTGGTTTCATGCTAGAGCAACTGGCTCTGACTCCAAGCCTTCAAGACCGCCTAGAAGCGGGTGGTGTAGTAGGTAAAGTGATTCTTGGTCTACTTGCGATTGGTCTTATCATTGCACTTGTTCGTGGTATCGCACTTGCAGTTGCACGCCAGAAGATTCGTTCTCAACTTAAGAAGCCTGAACAACCAGGTAATAACCCTCTAGGTCGTATTCTTGCTGTTTACAACAAAGAGCAAACTCAATCTGTTGAAGCATTGGAACTGCGTCTACTTGAAGCGGTTGTGGATGAGCAAACTCACTTAGAGAAAGGCCTATCAATGCTGAAACTGCTTGCGGCACTAGCACCTATGCTGGGTCTGCTTGGTACAGTGACAGGTATGATTGAAACA
>NZ_JAHGAH010000651.1:0-1190 GCF_030248475.1 Vibrio sp. D173a | reverse complement strand
AAAGAGAATGCTCAAACAGGTAGCAAGCACGATGATCGATAGCGTGCTAGTAGCGAGTTCGAAAGGGATAAAGTAACTGAGTAGGCTTGCACTGAACAATAACAATGCAGCAGTATTCACGACTGCAGAGATCGCACTGAGTGCCGTGAAGACGAGTAAATAAGGACGCCCAAGGTTAGAGTAGCCCTCAACTAGACTTTGTCCTGTTCCTAAGGTGTACTGGATGCCTTCTCGGAAAAATGGATATTTAAAGAGATTAACCAGAACGATCAGTGCGGCTAATTGCCAGCCATACATAGCCCCTGCTTTTGTCGATGCGACTAGGTGAGAACCACCAACGGCAGCGGCTGCCATCATGATTCCAGGACCGAGTGATTTCAGTAATCCAGATAGCGGTGTTGATTGAGTAGAGCGAGGGGCGTTGACCGTGTTTTCCATTCATACATCCTTGGGTTTTATTGTTAAGCTCCTGTTTCCATATCAATAACATGTTTAAAATTACTGTCAATTAAAATGTACAAGGCTGGGTTTGTTTTGTAATTAAATATGTACATAATGTTTTTTTTAATTTTTAAGGGTAAACCCTATGAAGCTAAATAAGTGTCATGGCACTGATTAAGTACACGCCCCCGGTTGAGCCGTGGACTGATATTGTTTTCGAAGATGATGATATCTTGGTGGCGAATAAGCCATCTGGTTTGTTGTCTGTTCCCGGAAGAGCAGAAGAACATTATGACAGCATGTGGAGTCGCTTGGTCGCGCTGTATCCCGAGATTCAAGTGGTGCATCGCTTAGACATGTCTACCTCAGGGCTAATGCTATTTGCTAAGCATAAAGAGGCTGAGCGTCATTTAAAGAAGCAGTTTCAGTATCGACTGACTCATAAGATTTACTATGCGCGCGTTTGGGGCACCGTAGAAACAGCAGAGGGTGAGGTAGACCTGCCCTTGATCTGTGATTGGCCGAATCGACCACGACAAAAGGTCTGTTATGAGCACGGCAAGCCTTCGCAAACGCGCTATCAAGTAGAAAAAGTGGAACAGAATACGACAGTGTTAAGACTGCTGCCGATCACCGGTCGCTCTCATCAACTGCGTGTTCATACTATGGCGCTAGGTCATCCGATTGTGGGCGATGAGTTTTATTCGAGTGAACCGGCTCTAAGTTATTCCGATCGATTAGAACTTCAT
>NZ_JAHGAH010000650.1:0-1645 GCF_030248475.1 Vibrio sp. D173a | reverse complement strand
AAGTTATGAGATTGGTGGCGTATTTACTTACTTTTTCGATAGTACAACTCTTTTGTCTCGTGAAGTGATAGTGGTGCAAGAATATGAACGCGATAAATTTGAAATTTAAACAAAGAGGCGTGTTCGCAATAGAGTTTGCTCTCGTAGGAGTTTTTTTGGGGTTGCTTCTTATGATTGCAATCGATTCGACCATTAAAATATCAACTAAAGGAAAGCTCGATCGTCTATCTTTTTCATCAGTAAATCTGTTGAAAGAAAGAACGCAACTTTATGGTGAGAACTATACAACATCGCAAGCTGATGCTGATCTCGTTGTAGATGTGGTAACAAATTCTTTTGGTAGAACGATTGCAAGTTTTGATAGTTCTAAGTTCGGTGTTTTGATTGAAGAGCAAACTTACCAATCAAACGGTACTCCTAATGCACTAGTTACGTATCGAGATGGAATAAATTGTCAACCCGCCCAAGTCCTATCAGTTATTGAAAAGGACTTAAGTGTTGTGACTTCTTGGGGACGCCAAGCGACCTTATATAGAGTCACTTTGTGTTATGAAACGGAGAATCTACTCGCTAACTTGAGTGATTATGGATTTAGCACAGTACAGTCTTCGTCTGTGATAGTAGGGAGGTAGTATGAGTGACTTACTATCCCATAAAGAGCTTAAATTTAGAAAGCAAAAGGGGCATGCGGGCATATTAACAGTGTTAATTTTACCTGCATTATGGGCTCTGTTTAGTTTAGGGACTGATGGCGCACGTGCGATTCAAGATAAAGCTCGCTTAGACGATGCACTTGAAGCTGCTGCATTAGCGGTATCAGCGCATAATGATGATAACATTGACGATGGTTCGGGAAGTGGGAGCAAAGTTAATCAAGATATTGTAAAGGCGTATGTTAATGCATATGTGACTGATAAGGAGAGTATCACGTCCGTTAAAATTCAAAAGTTAGATTGCCAAAGTATACCTGATTGTGTTTCAGGTTTGGAAAATGGCGGTTCGCGTTTCTTCCAATATCAAGTCTCGGCAACAACCAAACATGATAGTTGGTTTTCAAGTGACGAAAATTTTGGTGATGATTTTAATGTATCTAGTTCAGGGACATCTAGAAAATACCAAGATCACCCAGTTGATGTTGTATTTGTATCTGACTTTTCAGGTTCAATGGATAATAACTGGAAGGGAGGCAAGCAGAAAAAATATCAAGATCTGAGAGATGTTATTTCAGCAGTGACAGTAGAGCTTCAGAAGTTTAATGATATTGTCCAACTTGATGACAATACAATTTCTTTTGTTGGTTTCAATAATTATGTTCGAGTTTCTGATCATAATAAATGTTACTTAGACCAGCTAGATTACAAAGTAAATATTAAATTTGACAATGGTGTACCAAAACCAGAAGTCGAAGTCGATTTTTCTAAAACAGTTAGCAATGTGTTCAAAGAGAAAAGCAATGCAAATTGTAGAACGACCAATATTTATGAAGATGCCATCTTTTATGATATTGAACCAACGACGAAATTTACTCAATTTAATACTGACGTAAAAACCTTTAGACCCGATGGCTATACTGCATCTCATCAAGGTTTAATTCGTGGTGCACAATTGGCAATGCAAGGGAAAAACCCACGTAGATTGATTATTA